>JAIXUR010000615.1 GCA_027483425.1 Cyanobacteriota bacterium
GGTTATTGCAGCTTTGGTAGGCGCTGTTATACCAGCTGCGGTCGCTTCACAAATGATAGCAATGGTAGTCGCCTCTGCAGTGGCGCTGCCCGCATTGAGCTGAACCCCACCAATGTAACCCTTGAGGCCTGGGTCCTTGGCGGTAGCTACAGCAGTTCCACCAAAAAAACCACTGTTAGGAATGGTGTAGGCGTAATACTGAGTGCTCGTAGGAATACCAATGGCCAGGTCATTAAAATTGGGAGCAAACGTTGGGTTTTCTAGGCGGTAGGCTTGCTGGCCACGGTTCATAGAGCCAACATAGGTTTTAGCTTCCGATTGGCGAGCTTTGTTGGCCTGGTTGAGGAAAGAAGGCAGAGCAATAGCAGCTAGAATGCCGATGATGATGATCACAACCAGCAGTTCAATTAGGGTGAAGCCGCCTTCTTCTTTTTTGGTGATGAAGTGCTTCAGCAGATTGGCTTTGAGAGAGGTTTTCATAGGTGTATGTCTCCTTGATGTTAGGCGGTAGAGGTGTTGTTTGCGCCTGAGTCTAACTTACCCACCTGATTGACGGTAGCGATCACACCTCCGCAAAAAAGTTTTGCGTGAGGTCTTTTTTGTAACTTGGCTATGGGATGCTGGGCTCGGTGTTTGGGGTGAGGGCGGGCACCAGGCAAAGCCGTTGCTGGCGATGCTGGGCAGGCCCAGGGTATTGGTTTTCAGGGTGTCGAGGGTTGGGTCGAGGGGGCAAACTCTAATGAAAAGAGCGGAAACCTGCCCAGCCCAGTTGGGATGACCCATTGCTCTAGGCCAGTTTCGACCGGGGCAATGAGGTTAATGCCCTAGGCGTAGCGGTGGCGGCAGGTCAAGCTAGGGGGCGACCACCGAGAAAGACCATGCCACCCGGCTTGGGAGGTTGAGTTTGGGGCGATCGACGCCAGAGTGGGTAAAATTACGCTAGAACTAGCACCAAATCTCAAGCTGGCTCTCAAGGTTTCTTAGGCTTCCTTACCCGCCTATGCCGTTATCATTCCGTACTCTTCGGCACCGTGCACCAGCCTGGCTAGGGTGGTGCTTGCCCGTTGTCCTACTGCCGGGCCTACTTTTGCTACAGCAGCAGCGGCTGGCGAGCCTCCAAAATCGCAGCACCGTCACCCAAGACCTGCAACGCCAAGACCAAGCGACAGCGGCAACCCTAGCTTTGGCTAAAAATGTGCCCACCTTTGGCTTTGACAATTTGGTGGCTGACTGGTTTTTTCTGCAATTTTTGCAGTATTTTGGCGATGACCAGGCGCGGGCCATTACGGGCTATAGCCTCAGCCCAGAGTTTTTTAAGGTCATCATTCCCAATGACCCGTATTACCGCTTGTTCTATATGTTTTTGTCGGGTAGCACCAGCAACTTTGCGGCCCAGCCCGAGCAGAGCGTGGCGCTCATTGCCCAGGGTCTAGATCGCCTGACGCCTGCCTTCCCTGACGATGGCTTCTACATCTGGCGCTATCGCGGGGTAGATGAGCTGCTGTACCTAGGCGATGGCGAAGCCGCGCAAAAATCCTTTCAAACCGCTGCCGACTGGGCACGGCAATCGCCCCACCCCGATGCCCCCTTCATAGCCGAAAACTCCCAGCGCACCGCCGACTTTTTGGCCAACAACCCCCTCAGCAAGCAGGCCCAGGTCAACGCCTGGGCCAGTGTGCTCTCCAATGCCTTCGACGATGCTACTCGCCAAAAGGCCATTGAGCGCATCGAGGCCCTGGGCGGTAAGGTCACCATCAGCGAAACTGGTGGCATCAGCCTTCAGTTCCCCGAAGATGATTGATCTTTTCGTGGCTACGCTCCAGCGTTTTATCGTGCTCACGTTCCAGCGTGGGTACGGGTGATGAGACGCTCTGGCGTCCCCTCATCCTAGGGCGCAGGAGCGCCACGGGTGACGTTCCCACGTAGAGCGTGGGAACGATGGGTGGCGATCGCAGGTATTTTCTTGGCCGACCATTTTCTAGGCCTGGGCCAATTGGTCGATCGCCCTATAGCCGCCAAAGCGCTGAGCAATCATGTCGTCGTAGGTGTCGGCAATGGTCACCACTGAGAGAATGCAGGTTTGCAGCTCCATCAGATCCATATTTTCGCCGCCGAGAACGCTTTCAGAAAATAGCACCTGATTGGCGTCGTCAAGGTGAAAGGCTCCGAACCGCATGCGACGATTTTCGGTGAGCAGAAAATGCATGAGATCGTAGTCGATGGTGCTGCCAATGGTGACGCAGCTGGTGGCCCGCACCGTGGCCAGGTCGGCTTTTTCCCAGGGGTGGACTTCCCAGGGTAGCACTTCAATTTCGACCAGGGTAGAGCCGTAAAGAATATCGAACTGGGCCATATCGGCGTAGGCGTGCAGGTTGTCCTTGAACAGGGCGGCGGTTTGCAGGTAGTCGGCAACTTTGGTGTAGGTGAGGGCCTGGACGGTGCTGGCAAAGGAGATAGCCATGGGGAATTTTAGAGTTTGGAGTTTGGATTGGGCGGTGCCCAGTCTTCCACGATGGGCAGAAACCGGGTTTCTCGGCTTGGGTGATGGCTACATCAAGAACATTTTTTGATCGAGGGCTTTGGGGGTATGGGAATCGACGAACTGCTGGGGGCTTTCGTCAGATTCGAGGCGACCGTCGACCAGGTTGATGATGCGATCGGCGACATCGAGAATGCGGTTGTCGTGGGTGACCATGAGAATGGTGCAGCCTCGCTCTTGGGCCAGGTGCTGCATCAGGGTGACTACGTCGCGGCCTGACTGTTTGTCGAGGGCGGCGGTGGGTTCGTCGGCCAAAATCAGCTGGGGTTGGTTGACCAGGGCACGGGCGATCGCCACCCGCTGCTTTTGCCCCCCCGAGAGCTGGGCAGGTTTATAGTCAGCCCGTTCGGCTAACCCCACCTGGCCCAGAATATCCACCGCCTGCTTCCGCTTACCGCGAAAGTTGCCAGTTAGCTCTACCGCCATTTCTACATTCTGAGCGGCCGTTAGCGACTCAAACAGGTTGTGGGCCTGAAAAATAAAGCCAATGTTGCGACGAATTTCGACCAGTTGGCGATTGCCCAGGCCGACGAGCTCTTGGCCCAGCACCCGCAGGCTACCCTCCTGGGCCGATCGCAGCGCTCCAATCAGCGTCAGCAGGGTGGTTTTGCCCGAGCCCGAGGGACCGGTCATAATCACAATCTGACCGGGATACAGATCAAGGCTGATGGTGTAGAGCACCTGCTTGCGCAGGTCGCCCCGGCCAAAGAAATAGTTGAGGTCGCGCACCTGGATTGATGCCTCAGCGGCGGCTGGTGGCGAACTAGATGCTGTCGAACGTGGCACAGAACTCATAGCCCAAATACCTCCGCAGGATCGGTGTGCTGCACTTTGCGAACGGCCACAGCACCGGAAATTAGACACATAACTAAGGTCAGTATGTAA
The DNA here is from genome assembly GCA_027483425.1 of Cyanobacteriota bacterium. GTDB lineage: Bacteria > Cyanobacteriota > Cyanobacteriia > Phormidesmidales > Phormidesmidaceae > Nodosilinea. The sequence goes on from JAIXUR010000615.1 coordinate 3,425, forward strand.
ATGTTAGCGATGCGCTCTAGGGTCATCTTAAACAGGAGGCCGGTGACTCCAGCCCCGAGGTTGTAGAACAAGGCGCTAATCAATAGGCCCGGAATAAAGCCCAGTACGGATAGAATAATCGCTTCTTGAATGACGACCCCAAACAAATAGGCGTTGTTGTAGCCGATCGCCTTGAGGGTGGCGTATTCTGACCAATGATCGGCCACATCGGTGTAGAGAATTTGGTAGACTAAAATGATGCCCACCACAAAGCCCATGGTGGTCAGCAGCGAAAAGATAAAGCCAATGGTGGTGTTGACTTCCCAGTAGGTGCGCTCGCGGGCGATAAACCCGGTGGGGCCATCCATGGGCAGCACTAGCACATCCTTCGGTAGGCCCTCGCTGAGGGCTTGCACCAGGGAATCAATATTGGCGCTAGGGGCAACCCGCAGCAGGCCAATATCCACGGTAGCAAAGCTGCGCTCCTCCTCTTCGGGGCCGCGATTGGCAAAAAAGCGCAGAAAATTTTGGTCGCTCATGATCAGGTTGCCGTTGCCCGAGGCAAAATCGGTGCCCAGGCTGAAGGTGCCAACAATACGAATTTCGCGATCGGCAAGCTCGGTAATTATCCCGGTTTCGAGCGGCCCCAGCTCGGCCCGAGAGCGACTGTCGATCATCGCGGTGTTGGGTAACTTGAGATCCTGCTCTCGGGCCAGCACCTCGGGTATGGCCAACACCGGTTCAGAGGGGTTGTAGGCAATGACGCGCACCGGGCGGCTTTTGCGGGTGTCCGGGTTTTTCCAGCGGGCGTCGCTGATGTAGAGGGCGTAGGCCCCGTCTACCCCATCAAAGGCCTGGGCCTGGTACAGGCGGCGGCGGGCAAAGGCACGAGGCACAAACATATTTTCCTTGAGCCGGTTGATGATCACAATTTCGCCGTTGAGCTTCTCGAGTAGCTGGGTTTGGCTGTCGTAGAGAGCGTTTTTGAAGCCCGTGAACAAAAACATGAGCAGTACCGCAAAGGCCACCCCAGCCATGGAGGTGAGGAACTTTTTGCGATCGTGGATTAGGTTGAGGAGGGCGAGGGGGGTTCGCTGCATGGGCGGAGTGGATTTTAGATTTTGGATTTTGGATTATCGAGATCCCCGTAGCGTGGGTCGCGCCATCCCAGTCTTTAGCTGGCTATCAGAGTTCCAGGAAGCGCGACCCACGTGACGCGAGCATCTGTCTGAGAAGGCCACCCACCCCACGCGAGTTGTTTGAGGGAGCGCGACCCACGTCACGGTCTGAGGCGATTAGATTTTGGATTATTGAGAGCCCCTTAACGTGGGTCGCGCTACCCCAGTAATAGGCTAATAACCAAAGTCCCAGGGAGCGCGACCCACGCTACGCAAACACCTCCGCCGGATCCGCCGTCACCGCTTTGCGCACCGAAATCAAGCCCGATAATGAACACATCGTCACCGTGAGGGCAAACACAAATACCATCCGAAACAGCGTCATTTTCAGGGGCAGGGCCCCGGCGGTGGCGTTGACGGTCATGGTGTAGAGCCCTAGGGATAGAATGAGCCCTGGCACGTAACCCATCAGCGCCAGCAAAATGGCTTCCTGAATCACGGTTTTAAACAGATAGCTGCCGCTGTAGCCGATCGCCTTGAGGGTGGCGTACTCGCGCAGATGGTCGCGAATATCGGTGTAGAGAATTTGGTAGACAATCACGGTGCCCACCACGAAGGAGACCAGGACCCCCAGGCCAAAAATGAAACCGATGGAGGTGGTCTGAATCCAAAATCGACTTTCTTTTAAGATAATTTCGGACTTGGTGTAGATCTCCACATCGGCGGGCAAGTGATCTTCCAGGGCGGCTTTGACCCGCTGGGGGTCGGCTCCGGGCTCCAGCAGCACCATGCCCAGATTGACCTCAGTGAGGGGGCGGGGGGAAAAGTAGCGGAGAAAGTTTTGGTCGCTCATGATCAGGGTGCCGTCGGCGGCGAAGCCGCCGCCGAGGTCGTATTGCCCCACAATGGTGACGCGACGGCGGTCGGCTTCGGTTTCGATGCCGACGGTTTGGGGGCCAAATTCGGGCCGGGATAGCCGGTCGATAAAGGCGACATTGGGCTGCTTCAGGGCTTGTCTTTTCGCTAGGGTATCCAGTTCTGGCATCAGAAAGGCTGGGTCGTTGGGGTTAAAGGCGTAGACAAACATGGACCGACTCAGACCGGTTTCAGGGTTTTTCCAGAGGGCGTACTCGGCGTAGAGGGGCATGACCTGCTTCACCCCCTCAATGCCCGCCGCCTGGTACAGCCGCTCGCGGGGAAAGGCCTTGGTGGAGCTAATTTCGAGGGACTGGGGCGAAATTAAAAACAGATCGCCGTTGAACTGCTCGTAGAAATTGCTGGTTGTGCTGACTAGGGCACCCAAAAAGCCGAGGTTCATAAACATCAGCAGCACCGCAAAGGTAACTCCGGCTACGGCCACCAGCAGACGGGGGCGATCGTTGCGCAGGTTATACCAGGCTAGGGGAATGCGGGGCAGGGAGGGGAATTTCATGGCCGCCCCCTAGGACTCAATGTCGATAGCAACGTCAACCTGAAGATTGGTGAGGGCGGCTACCGCCTCACCCTGATCAACCTTCACCCGCACTTCTACGACCCGAGCATCGGCGTTGGCGGCGGGGTCGTCGTCGAGCACATCGTTTTTGGCAATTTCCAGGCCGATTTCGCTGACGGTGCCGGTTAGGGTCTCGCTAAAGGCACCGTTGCGGCTGCTGATGCTAACGGGCTGCCCCAGCTGCACCAGGCCAATGTCGGTTTCGTAAACCTCGGCCACCACGACCATCTGGCGAGTGTCACCCAGGGCTAAAATCGGCCCCTCCGATGCCGACACTGACTCCCCTGGGTAGGCGAAGATATCGAGCACTTGGCCCGCCTGGGGTGCTCGGATGATGGTGCGGGCCAGTTGGGCTTCGGCCAGGGCTAGGCTTTGGGCCGCAGAGTCGACTTTGCTGGCCACCTGGGAGCGGGTGGTGGTGGCCCGGGCCGAAGCTACCTGGGCTTCGGCATTTCTCATATCACTGAGGCGGGCTTGTTCTAAGCGTTTTTTGGTATCAGTGGCGTTGGTGAGGTCGGCCCGCAGACGCTCGACGGTGGCCTGCTGGCTGTCGAGTTCTTGGCGCGAAATAGCTCCCGATTGGTTGAGCTGCTGAAACCGGGCCAGGTCGATTTTGGCCACGTTTAGCTCGGCCTCGAGGCTCTCAACGGCGGCCTGCTGGGCTGCGATCGCGGCCTGCTGCGGCCCGTCGATCTGGCCAATGCGGGTGGTGGCCTCCTGCACCTGGGAGTTGCCTAGCTCGGTTTCGGCTTTAAGCTGGGCGCGGGCTTCGGCCAGCTGGCTGGCGGCTAGGTCGCGCTCGGCCCGGCGCACGTCGTACATGTCTAGGTAGGCGAGCACCTGGCCGGCCTCGACGCGATCGCCCTTTTTTACCTCCAGGCGCTCGATGCGGCCCGCATCTGAGGCGGCGACATCGATCACTCGGCTGGAGGGCTCTACCCGGCCCAGGGCCACCACCTTAACCTGTTGCGGTGGCGGCAGTTCGGCCTGCTCACGCTCAGCCTGACGGGTTTGTAGCACGTTGCGTACCGCCAGGGTTGAACCGGTTCCTACTACCAGCAGGGCTGCCAGCAGCATCCAAAAACTAGGTTTTTTCCAAGGCTGAACCGATTGACTAGACATAGCTATCGAAGGTCAAAGGGAAAAAGATCAGAGCTAGCCACAGCCGAAGTTGTCGCTGACTGCCCTGAATTTAACTGAACGGTGTAGTTTAGTCAATCATCCCTAGGATTTTTATCAACCGCTGGGCTCAAGGCCAAGGTCTCCTACAAGAGGCTGCGTAGTTTAGGCTTCCGTAGCGATCTCCCCTGATCATGGCGAAGCAAACGGGTTCAGGGGGTGGAGTCTGAGGGAGTCGGCTCCACCGGGGTTAAAGCCCCCGCTGGGGCCTCGACCCCGGCGGGGGATTCGTTTTGTGGCCGGAGCTCTTCCTCGGGGTAGGTGGGTGCCACAATGTCAGATTCTGGTGCCGGAGAATTTGGGTCGGGGACAAGGTCGCGGATCTCGCTGGGATCTAAAATCTCGTCTGATTCACTAAAGGGGACTTGCTGGCTCAGGGCCGTGAGCAAGTCGAAGCGCAGGGCTGCTAGGGGATCATCGGCATCCGGACTATAGGCCCCACCGTCCAGGTGTAACCCGGCCATTAACTGGCTGGTTTGGTAGAACTCCAGCAGATCAAACTCAACGATTTGCAACGTGTCACCGCTGATAAAGGCCATTTGACCGGCGAACAGAATAGTCTCTTGCCCTAGCTTGCCCGCCGTAATCGACACTGGGCCGCTGGAAGAGTTGGCCAAGGCCATCACCAGGGTTAACCCTCGGGATGGCACGTAGCGCACCACTACCCCAGTACTGTTTAGCCCGATCGTAGCGTTGGGGGTGACCAGGGTGGTGCGCCCCTGGTCGGGGGGGACAAAGACGGCTGCGGTCCCTTGGCTCAGGCTCAACCGGCGGGCATTGGGCAAAAAGTAGAGGCTAGTTTGCTCCCCTACCCGCGCCAGGGAGCCGTCGTTAAATAATAGTTCAGCTCGAGAGTGGGTTGAGGTGTTGAGCCGATCGCCAGGGCAGAGGCACTCGGTCAC
>JAIXUR010000645.1 GCA_027483425.1 Cyanobacteriota bacterium
AGGAGGGTGAAGAGTAGGTGAGTGGATGGATGGGTGGATGGGTGAATGGGTAGCGTGGGTCAAGCTAAACCCCACCTATGGCCTATCAGCAGCCCTCAGCCCCAGACCCACGGCCTACGTCAAAAGGACGTGACGGAATCGATGAGTGCATAGATCGAATTAAACGGCCTCTCAGCAATCGTCTAATCCAACCTACGCTGCTCTTTCTCTAGGGCGATTTCGGCCTCCATTTCTTTGCTTAAAAAGTAGTTCAAGAACGTCCGAATGATGGCAATCAAAGCCAGCCGAGCCAGGTCTTGGGTCGTGGGTGCCACCGTGGTCGACAAAATATCCGCCCCCAGCTGAAACTCCAGCGCCAGGGCCAGCCAGAGCCCAAATCTGAGCCGCACCGTGTTAAAGGGAAACTCTTGCCCCCGGCGCTGGCGATTGAGGCTGACCGCTAAGCGTATCGTTTTAAACAGGCCCACCACCACGCAGAGCACCGAGATCGCCTCCAGGCAAAACGTGGTGATTAAAACAACGTCTTCCAGCAACCGTTCTAACAGCTCAAACCATTCCATAGCCATCTACCGCTTCACCCCAAATCTCTGTTGAGGGTACCAAATTCTGTGCCTATAGATGCATAGTCTTTTAAGAAGCTCAGGGGATTGGCCATGGTGGCGGCAAATCCCAGAATGCCGCCATCACGGTGCTCGTACAACAACTCCCCAGCGGCATCAAACAAAAAGGTGCCCCCCCGCTGGGTCAGGTAGGCGGCGTTGGGCACGTAGGTACCCCAGTGGCTGAGCACTTCGGTCATGTTGCGCAGGCGCAGGGTGGCCAGTTCAAAGGGGCGCTGAAACCCCTCTCCCCCAGCCCAGCGAAAGGTTTTGCCCGACAGAGGCGGTAGCGGCCCGGCTTTGACAACGTCATCGTCGCCGATCAGCTGCGGGGCCTGGCGATCGCCCGTATACCCGCGCAGCACCTCCCTGAGCGTGCCAGGGCTAGCCCAGCCCGCACACATCAACATCAGATTTAACCAGGCCGCCTGGCCCGGCTTGAGCCCCGGCGGTTGTAGGGTCAGCCCCTCGTAGAGGCCCAACTGCCGGTGTAGGGCAGCGGTTTCATCCACAAACAGGGCCTCCGCCGGAAAACCCGTGTAGGTGCAAAATTGTTGACCAGAGGCGCGATCGCCAATGCCCACCGCCCGCACCGCAAGGCCCCGCTGGCGCAAAGCCTCTGCCTCTCGCTGCACCCACCAGGCGTATTCCAAGCTATCGAAGTCGCCCAATTGGGGCCACACCAGCACCAAAAGCTGGGTCGCTCCGTCACTATCGCTCAGCAGCGGCGTGACCACGCCATCACTGACCCGCTGACGTTGGGTTTGCGCGAAAAGTGCATGGGTCGTCATCGGATGCTCCGCGTTATCCACTACCCCCTTCACCCCTTCACCCACTCACCTTATTCAAACCCACCATTGCGCCAGGGCACAGGATCTACGCACACCCCATTCACGTACAACCCCCAGTGCAAGTGTGGCCCGGCGGCGGCCCCGGTGCTGCCCACGGCCCCAATCACCTGGCCCGCTTCAACCCGATCCCCCTCATTCACGTCGATGCGGCTGAGGTGAATCATAATGCTGAGCACCCCCTGGCCATGGTCGATGCCGATGGTGTTGCCGTGGAGCTCAAACCCTTCGGACAGGCGACCGACCAGACCAATCCGCCCAGCGGCGGGGGCTGTTACGGGAGACCCCGTGGGTGCAGCGTAGTCGATGCCCCGGTGGTAGTAGTCCTGGGCAAACACCCCGTTGTAGTAGCGGCGCACCCCGTACTCGGTGCTAATGCGGCCTGGGTTGGGGCGTTGCATCCCGCCACTCCAGTAGCGATCGGGGCTGACGGTGCCCTTAAAGGCCGCCACCCGATCAAATTCGCGCTGGTTGCCGAGGTCGCTCTGGCCGGGGGATAGGGTAATGCGCTGGGTCGGAAAGGTGCGGTTGCGCAGCCCCACCGCCAGATTGCGGGTATTTTCTGTGCCAATCACCCGAATGACCGTGCGACCCGGTGGGCTGAACGGACTGGTCGGAATCAGCGCCCGAAACCGATGGCCCCCAATGGGGAAGGTGGGATACTCGGTGCCGTCGTTGACCGTGACCCGAGGCGGAGTCGTGGCCCCAGGGTCTTGGGGAATAGCGATGACCGAGATGGTATCACCCAGCTGGGGTGCGGTGGGGTTAATCACCACGTCGTAGGCCTGGGCCGGACGACCCAGCAGTGCCACCGTAGAGCCTGCCGCCGCGGCCACTAGCAGCGATCGCCGAGTCAGCACAGGGTTATTTTGCGTGGGCTCCATAGCGACCTCCTAGAATCCCTACTCCTGCTCTTGGTTGGCCTTGGCGTCTTTTACGGCGGCGTAGAACAGGCCCCCCACCAGGGGCACACAGAGCCCCAGTATGACCGTGGTGGGCACCGTGCCCCAGTCAGGGCTGCCAGAGGATAGTTCAAAAATAGAGCCCACCGCTGCGATCGCGGCAATACAGGAGCCAGCCAACAACAAGCCACTCTTGGGGGTCACAGACAGTTCTCCTAAACATAGCCGGGGCGGGCGTTTAGCCCCCAGCCCTACCGAGGCAGCATAGCATGTTGCTAAGCGTAACCGTTTGCGCCGTGGGAGGAGATCGATCCCGGCCCACGGCGTAAATCCATTCCCCGGTGTTGTGTGACATGGCCGCTAGGCTACGGATACGCCAGCGCCCTAGCTGAGCGTAACCCGTAGGCAACACCAGGGCGGCACGGCCACGGCGGTGCCGCCAATGTTGTACGTCTCCTGGGTTGATTTGTAGTTGTAAATCAGCACCGAGCCATCGGCCATGGGCATGTAAAACGGGTTCAAATCTGGGCTAGACAAACAGTCTGCCTTCGCTCCCCCCAGTTGCTCTAGGCTGCAAATAAAGGCATAGGCCGCCGCATAGGAATGGTCTTCGGGCTGCTTGAGGCCGCCAGTGCTGGGCGAGGTGTTGTACCAGGCTGTAAACGGCTGTTGGGGGTCGGCCTGACGCAGCAGGCTGGCCTTGGCCGTAGCCGGGTCAAACAACGCCTGAAAGCACAGCAGGGTCGAGAGATAGCATTTGACCTGGGCACCGCAGTAGGGGCCGCCAGCTTTCATCACGGTGTCCCAGGCGACCTTGAGCTGGGGCGTAAACAGGGTCAGCCGCAGCGTGCCCGCCGTTACGGGCAGGGTTTCAATGGCCACCACGTCGCTATTGCGGGAGCTACACCCGTGGTCGAGGTTAGGCCCGCCGCCCGAGAAGAAGGTGTCGTGGCGATTGCCTGCGCCAGTGATCTGGGCCGCCATGGGGAAGGGCTGATCGGCGGTGGTGGAGGGCAGCACGTCGCCGTCGGCGTTAAACCAATACAGCGGCACCGCTTGGGCATACATCGATCGCAGCAAAATGCCCAGGTCGCGAATCTCGGGCTGGTTGGTAACGGTGCCCCACTCAAGGCAGGCATTGGCAAAATTCACCGCCTCCGATGACGATTCTTCGTCGTTGCCGTCGCCGCCGTTGCCGTGGCCATTGGCATACATGTGCCCCTCCACCGGGTTGAGGTATTTGCAGCGCCCAAAGGATAGTCCCAGGGGGTCGACCTCGCCAGGTTTGCGCCAGTCCATCACATCGCGAATCAGCAGGTTGACAATGCCGCCCC
>JAIXUR010000201.1 GCA_027483425.1 Cyanobacteriota bacterium
GCCCCGGCCCAGCTCACCCTCCTGCCGAGCGGCTCGCCTATTACTGTGCAGAGCCTCCCGGAGGTCGGTTTCGCTGATTCCCAGTTGGGTAGCGGCGGCGGCCAGGTCAGGGCGCGGGGGCCGCTCGGTCGGCAATCCTAGGGCCGCTTTCAGATCGGCTTCACTGACGCCCAGCTGGGCGGCGGCTTCCTCTAGGCCACCGCCCTGACCATCGCCGTGGCCACGACCACCGCCCTGACCATGCTGGGACGGCTCACTGCTCTCCACTCCCTGGGAGCCCTGGCCCGTGGGGGCTGGGGAAGTTTGGCTGAAGGCGGCTAGGCCGAGCCCGCCGACGAGTACCGAGGCCAGGGCGACAGTCATGAATGAACGGTGCATAACCATGGGTGTTTAACTCCGATGTTTGAAGATTGGCGGTTTGAAGATTGGCTGTAGGGCTGACACTGTCCATATAAGCGCGGCCACCATGGCAAAACCATGGCGGTTAAATTACAAAATTGTCATGGTGGCGATCGGGGCCAGGGGCTAAGCTAGAGGCCATCTATGAACGTATTACTGCTAGAAGATGAAGCCCGTATTGCCAGCTTTGTGAGCCAGGGTCTGCGGGAACAGGGGTTTGTGGTAGAGGCCTGCGACAACGGCACCGAGGGCTATGCCCTGGCCCTAGAGCGCACCTACGACGTGGTGCTGCTCGACATTATGGTGCCCGGCATGGATGGGCTGGCGATTCTGAAGGGCCTGCGGGGGGCCGGGCATACGGTGCCGGTGATTCTGATTACCGCCCGCAATGAGCTAGACGATCGCCTGGCCGGACTTAACCTGGGGGCCGACGACTACATCGCCAAACCCTTCTATGTGGAAGAGCTGGTGGCCCGCATTCACGCCGTGGTGCGACGCACCAGCGGCGAGCGGCAGAACCTACTGGCCGTTGGCCCGCTGCGGCTCGATCGCATTACCCGCGACGTCACCTGTGGGGGCCACCGGGTCGAGCTCACGGCTCGGGAGTTTAACCTGCTGGAGTATTTGATGCGATCGCCCGGTCGAGTCTTCACCCGCACCCAGATTTTGGAGCATGTCTGGGGCTACGACTTTAACCCCAGCACCAACGTGGTGGATGTGGCCATTCAGCGCCTGCGCAAAAAGCTCGACTCCCTGCTTGACCCCCTAGACGATCCCTCCTGGATCGAGAGCGTGCGCGGCGTGGGCTATCGGTTTCGGGCCCCGGAGGCCAGCCGGTGAAACGACCGCTGCGCCCTTCCCTGCGATGGCGCTTGGCGCTGTGGTCGGCCGCCCTGGCCGGGGGAGCGCTGCTGGGGTTTGCCCTGCTGTCGAGCTGGCTGATTTACCAGGCCAAGGTCGATCGCCTTGATGCTCGCCTGGAGAGTCTGGGGCCCCTGGCCCGGTCGGGAACCGGTGATGGCCTCCCCCGCCAGCCCGAAGCGGCGATCGCCCAAGCCCTGGGCCTACCCGACCCTCAAGCCGTCGCTATGCTGGCGATTAACCCCCAGGGGAAGATCGTCTACCGATCTGAACAATGGCCGGGGTCAGTCCCAACGACCTGGCCCCCCCTGGAGGGGCGTGGGCCGGAGGGGGGTGGCCCCGATGGTCGTAGATTCGAACGCCAGGATCCCGATGGATCGAGGCCCGATCGGCGCGGGTTTGATCGCTTCGATCGAGGCGATCGAGGCGATCGCCGAGGCCCGCGCCACCTGATGACCTGGCCTACACCGAATGGCCCCTGGCGAGTCGCGCTGCGAACCACTCCCCTGGGACAGATGGCGATCGCCGTTAACCTACAGGCCCTGCACCAAGAAATGGCCACCCTGCGGCACATCTACCTGCTGACGATTCCGGGGCTGCTGCTGGCGATCGGCGGCGGGGCCTGGGGACTAGCGGGTCAGGCCCTGCGACCCGTGGGCCAGCTCAGCCAAACCATCGGCCAGGTAACCGCCCAGGGCCTCGACCAGCGGCTACCCGCAGCGGCTGACCCCGAGTTTAAACCCCTGATCACCGCCTTCAACGCCATGCTCGAGCGGCTGGAGCGCAGCTTTAACCAGGCCTCTCGCTTTAGCGGCGACGCGGCCCATGAGCTAAAAACCCCCCTGACCATTCTCCAGGGAGAGCTAGAACAGGCGATTCACCAGGTCGAATCGGGCTCCCCCGCCCAGCAAACCCTCAGCCAACTCCTCGACCAGGTCAGCCACCTGAGCGGCATTGTGCGCAAGCTGCTGTTGCTCTCCCTGGCCGATGCGGGGCAGATGAGCATTCAACGCCAGCCCTTGGATTTCAGCGCCCTGGTGCAGGACCAACTGGAGGATCTACCCCTGCTGGCCCCCGACCTGACCCTGACTGCTAGCATCGCACCGGGATTGGTCGTGGCGGGCGATCGCGACCTGCTGGTGCAGGTGATCCAAAACCTGCTGACCAACGCCGTCAAATACAATCTGCCCCAGGGGTGGCTCCGGGTGCAGGCCGAACGCCACCCCCACCAGGTGCGCCTGACCCTGACCAACCCCACGGTGCCCCTCACCGCCGCCGAAAAAAGTCGCTTCTTTGAGCGCTTCTATCGCAGTGCATCGGCCCGCGATCGCCAAACCGAAGGCCTGGGCCTGGGGCTCAGCCTAGCCCGCGAAATTGCCCGCGCCCACGGTGGCGACCTGGGCCTTGACCCCAGCCCCCCTGGCGAGATCCAGGTTTACCTTCAATTACCGGCTAGGCAGCTCGGCTAGAGCTGACCATTCATTAGAGCTGCGTGAACAAATGTAAACAAAGGTATAGACTAAGTTAAGAGGGTATTTTGAAAAGTCGAAGCGAGTTGACCTTATATACTGCGAAAGTGGGCCAAGGTCACTCATGGCTCGGGAGATATGCGGTAGCGATCGCGCTAATGGCACCAGGCAATGCCTTTTTCAAGCATCCTCTAGGGACTACGCGTCACGATGTCCGTTGCCTTAGGCGGCTTTACCTGGGTCATGGAGTCGGCGATGTCTAGGCCATCTATTGTTTATGTTTACGGCAAGCCAGTATGAGAAACGTGCTGAAGGTATTAGTAGTTTGTATCGTGAGCCTCTGCGTTTGGCTGCCCATGGCACCCGCCCAGGCCTACGACAACCCTGAGCTCTTGCCCGATGAGCAGACCTCCATTATTGACCTGGCCAAGGCGCTCACCCCTCGCCAAGAAGAAAGTCTGGATTCTCAGCTCAATCAGTTTGAGACCGAAACCGGCTGGAAACTGCGGGTGCTGACCCAGTACGATCAAACCCCAGGCCGGGCGGTCAAAGACTTTTGGGGCCTCGATGACCGCAGCATTATGCTGGTGGCCGACCCCCGTGGCGGCAACCTGCTGAACTTCAGCGTCGGCGATGCCGTCTACGACCTGCTGCCCCGCACCTTTTGGATTGAGCTGCAAACCCGCTACGGCAATCAGTTCTTTGTGCGAGACAACGGGGAAGACAACTCTATTTTGAGTGCCCTAGAGTCGATTCAAGGCTGTCTGCGCCAGGGTGGGTGCAATGTGGTGCCCGGCCTGCCCCAGGAACAGTGGATACTGACCTTGATTACCTCGATCGTGGGCGGTGTGATCTGCGGGGTTGCCGCCCACCCCCGCAAGCCGGGGCAAATTTTGGCCTGGCAGTGGGTGTTGATTTTTTCGCCCCTGTGGGGAATCTTGTTTTTCGCCTTTGGCATTGGCCCGGTGGTGACCCGCACCAGCGACTGGCTGCCCCTCACTCGCAACGTGGCGGGCTTCTTGATCGGGGCATTGGTGGCCTACTTAACTCCCATCCTGGGAGGGCAAGCCCCCAATTCTGAGACCTAGGGCCAATTCTGGCGACGATAATGTCGAAAATATTGGATTCCCCGTAGGGGCGCAGAGCCCTGTGCCCCTACGGTATTTGGGCAGCCATCACGGCATTGACCGTAGATAGCAGTTGCTTGGGGTCGATGGGTTTGCCCACCCAGGCGCTGGCCCCAGCGGCCACGGCATGGTCGACCTGGGCGCTATCGTTTAGGTCGATCAGGGCCAAGAGCTTGGGGGCTGTGGCGGCCGAAGCTCGGCGCAGGGCGGCAATAATGTCACCGCCGTTGGCGCTGGCTAGGGTGAGACTGGCGATCACCGCCGCCGGTTGGAGCAGCTCCACCTGATCGATGACTCGCGACCCGTCGACAATCCAGATCACCTGGTAGGCGGCGGCGGTGAGCATATCGCAGATCAGGCTGGCGGTTTCTTCGTTATCTTCGACCAGCACAATGCGCCCCACCATGGGTTCAGCGGTAGGTATTGGGTCGAGGGGTAGCGAGTCGGCTGGTCGCTGGAGAGGCAGTCTGACGGTGAATACAGAGCCTCTCCCGATCTCTGATTTGACTTTGATGTTGCCCCCGTGAAGCTCTACCAGTTGTTTGGTCAGGGCCAGTCCGAGACCCGTGCCGGGGTGCTCTCGCTGGCGGACATTTTCCAACTGCTGAAATTTGGCAAACAGCCGGGGCTGGGCCTCGGTGGCAATGCCAATGCCGGTGTCTTCGACTTGAAAAACAGCGTCATTTTGCTCGCGCCGCACCCGCAGGGTAACTTTGCCCTTGGCCGGGGTGAATTTGATGGCGTTGCTGAGCAGGTTGGCCAAAATTTGGCGCACCCGCCGGGGGTCAGCCACAAAGGACTCTTGGCCGTCTGCCAGCTTGATATCTAGGGCGATGTCGATGGTGTTTTGGGCCGCCTCGCCGCGAAAGGCATCGACGCTCTGGCGACTCAGGGAGGCTAAGGAAAAGGGCCGGATGTCTAAGACCGTGCGACCGGCCTCAATCTTGGACATGTCGAGAATGTCGTTGATCACCCGCAGCAATTGCTCGCCACTGGATTGAATGGTGGAGAGATAGTCGCGCTGGCGATCGCTCAGGTCGCCTAGGGACCAGCGCAGCAGGGTGGCTGACATGCCAATGATGTAGGTCAGGGGGGTGCGCAGCTCATGGCTCATGGTGGCCAAAAATTCGCTTTTGGCCCGGTTGGCCGACTCGGCGGCGACTAGGGCATCGCGCAGATCCTGGGTGCGCTCAACGACACAAATCTCGAGGTTTTGGGTTTGTTGCTGAAGCCGTTGGTACAGCTGGGCCTGGTTGATGGCGATCGCCAGGTACTCGGCAATGTGCTGCAAAAATTCGATTTCCCAGGGCTGCCAGTGGCGGTGGTCGTCACACTGGTGCACAATCAGCAGACCCCAGAGCTGCTGCCCCACCAAAATCGAAGCCACCGCCTTGGATTTCACCTGCATCTGATCGAGAAAGGTCAGCATGCAGGGGGCGTGCTGGTAGGTGTGGTGCACATCATCGATCGCCAGGGGCTGTCGTTGGCGAAAGCGCAGCTGGCTGGCGGGGTAGGTGGGGTGGCTCTGAAAGCACAGCAGCTCGGTGTAGTTGAGCACCGAGGCCAGGCGATCGCTCGATCGCGACTCATAGGTAATGTAGCCAATGGTCTGGGGGGAGCCGGGCGCGGCTGAGGCCTCCAGGGCCAAGATATCCATGGGCTTGGTGGGAGCCGACGACGACTGGTCAAACTGATACAGCAGCAGGCGATCGGCCTGGAGAAACTGGCGCACCTCGGCCACAGTGGTGTCTAAAATTTCAGGCAGCTCCAGGTTGCTCTGGATTTTGCTAATCACCCGGTTGAGCAGGAGGCGAAGGTCTGGCTGGTGATCAAGGCTGGTTGGGGCGTCGGCCCCCAGATTGGCGTTGGCCCCCCGGTTGGCGTTGGCCCCCCGATTAGCCTCGGCACAGGCCGGCAGCCAGGCCAGCATGAACTGGCTCAGGGCCGATAGGCTGGTGGTGGCCGGCGGGAGAGGGCGGTCGGCTAGACCCAGGTGCTCCAAGTACGCTTTTACCGCCACGGCCTCGGTGACCAGACGGATCAGGATGCGATCGCGCTCTCGCTTTCCGGGCTGGGGGTGAGCCGTGACCACCATCGACAGCTCTGGCCCCAGCAGACACCAAAAACCACTGTCATGGTTACGGCTGTTGGGGCGATCGCTGTCACGGTTATCGGCGGGTAAGTCGGTCTGGGTGAGCAGGGTAAGCTGGTGCTGCTGGCTGTACTGACGCAAAAACTGCCCCAGCAAAACCAGGGCAGCCCTGGATATAACCTGCTCGGTGCCACGGTCTAAAGAGTTAGGCATCCTTACATTTTGAGGCTGAGTGCGCCTATTGCGGTGGGTTGAAAACGGGTTTTAGCCGAAGAAAGCCTTAAGGTTTTGGCAGCCCTCATCGTAGCTTTCGTTTTTGCCTAACCCTGATTTACGCTAGAGTTCCTTCAGATTTGTCGTGGCTTGAGAGGTTGCCCATGCATCGCTTAGCGGCTACCCCTGGCGGCTGGACACCGGACACCGAGGGCGTGATTTTTGTAGAGCAAACCCCGGCTCCGCTGGTGTTTCTGACCGCCGCCGATACCGAAATTCAAAGTCTGGCCCGCGCGAGTTTCCCCACTCAGTTTCCGGCTTTGCGGGTGGCCAGTCTGCTCCAGCTCCAGCAGCAGCTGGCGATCGACACCTACGCCGACGATGTTTTGCGCCACGCCCAGCTGATCGTCATTCGCCTGCTGGGGGGGCGGGCCTACTGGCCCTACGGCCTAGAGGTAGTGAAGGCGGTGGCCGCCGAAACCGGCGCGGCCCTGGTGGTCTTGCCCGGCGACGATCGCCCCGCCCCAGACCTAATTAGCCATTCCACGGTGCCCTTTGCGATCGCTAACCAGCTCTGGCGCTACCTCAACGAAGGCGGCGTCGAGAATATGCAGAACGGGCTGCTGTGGGTGTGCGATCGCCTGCTCCACACCACCTACAGCCCGCCTGGGCCGCAGGTCATTCCCAAGGTGGGGGTGTATGGGCTGGGCTGGTCAAAATTCAAAGTTCAAAATTCAAAGTTTAAAATTGGCCTGATCTTCTACCGAGCCCACTACCTGGCGGGCAACACGGCTCCCATTGATGGGCTGTGTGAGGCTCTGGTTGAGCGGGGAATCGATCCATTGCCGGTGTATGTGTCGTCGCTGCAGGATCCGGAGGTGCAGGGGGATCTGGTCGGTCTGCTTAGGCCCAAAACCGCTGCTGCCGCCGATCATTGCGACGGGCCGGGCATTGATGTGCTGCTGAACACCACCAGCTTTTCGGTGGCGAAGCTGGACGGGGCGACCCCCAATCTCCAACTGTGGGAAACCCTGGATGTGCCGGTGCTACAGGTCATTCTCAGCGGCGGTACCCAGGCCGCCTGGGCCAGCCAAAGCCTGGGCCTGTCGCCCCGTGACATTGCCATGAATGTGGCGCTGCCCGAGGTGGATGGGCGAATTATTACCCGAGCCGTGTCGTTTAAGGCTACCCACCAGCGCAGCGAGGCCCTAGAAACCGATGTGGTGACCTACGAGCCGGTGGGCGATCGCATTCAATTTGTCGCTGACCTGGCCGCCCAGTGGGCCAGCCTGCGCCGCACCCCCGTGGGCGATCGCCGCATTGCCCTGATTTTGGCCAACTACCCCAACCGCGATGGTCGCCTGGCCAATGGCGTCGGCCTCGATACGCCCCAGAGCGCCATCGAAATTCTCCACGCCCTCAAGGCCGCTGGCTATACCCTCAGCGACATCCCCACCGATGGCGATGCCTTAATTCACCGGCTCACCCTCGGCCTAACCAACGACCCCGAAGGCCGCGACTACCGCCCAATCCACCAGTCTTTGCCCGTCGCCGATTATCTCCAGCACTTCGAGGCGCTCCCCGCCGCCGTTCGCAACGGCATCACCACCCGCTGGGGTCCCCCCACCCCCCAATTCACCCCCCCAAACCCACCCACTCCCCCACTCCCCCACTCCCCCACTCCCCCCTTCCCC
>JAIXUR010000258.1 GCA_027483425.1 Cyanobacteriota bacterium
CAACGGTACAGTATGGCTAAAAACCCGGTTTCTTCGTCGCTGCGCTAACGATATGACTTACATTCTGACCAACAAACCGGGTTTCTGTACCGACGTTCTAGGTCAACGCGGCTATCTTGATCGTCTCAGGATGGCCAGGGTTACCTTGGATGACCAGGCTGCGCTGGTTGGCGTGGAGATGCCGCGCGATCGCATAGATCGTCTCCACCTGGTCGGGGGCACCAGCCAGGTTCGCCAGCTCTACCAAAGTCAGGGGCTGGGCACTGTCGGCCAAGGCGTTGACCACCGCCTGTTGTAGATCGAGCACCCCAGCGGCGGCCTGCTTGCCCGCCTCGACCCCCGGCTGGTGGTAGGCATTGATATTCACCAGGGAGGCATAGAAGCCCACGGCCCGCTCGTAGAGGGCAATCATGGCCCCGACGGTATGGGCGTTAACCTCTGGAATGGTGAGGGTAATGGACTGGCGCTGGTTTTCGTAGAGGGCCTTGCGAGTGCCCTGCAAAAAGCCAAACAGGTAATCGCCGCTGGTGGTGCCGGGCTCGAGCTCCACCGAACCGCCGACCCGGTCCTTGAGCACCTCAATAAAGGTGACAAAGAAGCTGGGCACGCCGTCTCGCAGCTGCTGCACGTAGGCGTGCTGATCGGTAGAGCCCTTGTTGCCGTAGACCGCAATACCCTGGTAGACCAGGTTGCCGTCCAGGTCTTTTTCCTTGCCCAGAGACTCCATGACCAGCTGTTGCAGGTAGCGGCTAAACAGTAGCAGGCTGTCTTTGTAGGGCAGCACCACCATGTCTTTTTCGCCTTTGCCGTTGCCAGCGTAGTACCAGGCCAGGGCAATCAGGGCAGCGGGGTTGCGCCGCAGGTCGGGGACACGGGTGGCGGCATCCATTTCTTTGGCTCCCCCCAAAATCGAGCGAATGCTGATGTTTTGCAGGGCGGCGGGCAGCAGCCCGACGGCGGACAGCTCGGAGGTGCGACCCCCCACCCAGTCGCGCATGGGAAAGGTGGACAGCCAGTCTTCGCTGAGGGCCTGGTTTTCGAGCTTGCTGCCCCGTCCAGTGATGGCCACCGCCTGTTTGGGGAAGTTTAGCCCCCGCTGCTCGAAGCGGGTGCGCACTTCGACCATGCCGTTGCGGGTTTCGGCGGTGCCCCCCGATTTGGAGGTGACAATCACCAGGGTCGTGGCCAGGCGATCGTCCAGACGGGCCAGGATGCGATCAATGCCTTCGGGATCGGTATTGTCGATAAAGTGTATTTCCAGGGGCGGAAAGTCTGGCCCTAGGGCCTGGGCCACAAACTGGGGGCCTAGGGCCGAGCCGCCAATGCCGATGGAGAGCACGTCGGTAAAGCGCGCTTGCCCAGGCGGACAAAGGCCACCGGTGCGCACCTGGCTGGCAAATTGTTCGATCCTGACCAGGGTCTCGAGAATATCTTGCTTGAGTTCCGGGGTAGGGGCTAGATCGGCATCGCGCAGCCAATAGTGGCCTACCATGCGGTTTTCGTCGGGGTTGGCGATCGCCCCAGCTTCAAGGGCGGCCATATCGGCAAATGCCTTGCCAAAGCGAGGCTCCATGGCGGCGACAAAGGTATCGTCAAAGCCCATGCGGCTGACGTCTAGGTAAAAGCCCAGACCTTCGTGGTAGTAGAACCAGTCTTTATAGCGTTGCCAGAGGGCGGCTGCATCCATCCTGTCACTCCTCGGTCTAACCGGATTCACTAACGTTCTGAGGTGCAGTTTAGGATAGGACGGCAACCACAACACAAAGGGTGGCTAAACATACAACCGGATGCAGCAAGGTGAGGTGAAGCGATCGCTCCCCCGAACCCAGCCCTAAGCCGCTGCCTTAGCCGCCCGCAGCCGATGGGACAGGCTACGAATCACCTCCAGGGCAAACAGCGGCGTCTCCTGCACCAAGAAGAGAAAGTGGGGCTTGTCTACTATAGCCAGCTTGCAGTCGGTCTTGGCCACCGCCGTAGAGGCCCGCAGCGGCGGAATCTGTACCAGCGCCCCCTCCCCAAATACGTCACCATGGCCAATGGTTTCAAAGACATGGCCATTGACTCGCAGATCCACGTCCCCTTCAATCACCCCATACATCACATCCCCAGGCGTACCCACTTCAAAAATCGTTTCCCCAGCTTTGACGGTTTGGATGTGGGGGGAGGTTAGAAACAGTTCAATCACCTGGGTGGGTTCTAGCATGGGTCAGGCTTGCTCAAGATAGATCGATGTCATAGTACCGCCTTGCCGCCGGAGGTCGGGTTAACGGCATCTTAAGCCCTAGGGCCGAGAGTTAACGATGACAGCCTGGGTTAAATCAGCCCTGGCTGCTAGTTATGACCGTTTTTAGCCCTAACAGCCCCTTAGTGATGATCGCCATGGACATAGATTCTTTTGAATCTGTGTACTACTGTGTAGCTGTGCGTAGCGTTGATCAGGAGATAGACCGATGGCCAATGGAACGGGTAGTCGCCGAGTTCGGGCTAGAGCCCTCGGCTTTTGGGATGACTTTAGAGCTTTTGCGCTCAAGGGCAGCGTGGTCGATCTAGCCGTAGCTGTCATCATCGGCGGTGCCTTCGGCTCCGTGATTAGCTCCATGGTCGAAGATGTTCTCATGCCGGCCCTTATCAATCCGCTGCTCTCCCAAGCTGGCACCGACTGGCGCGAAGCCGTAGTCGGGCCGGGCATTCGCCTGGGGAGCTTTTTAGGCACCATCCTGGACTTTTTAATTATTGCCCTGGTGCTTTATCTGATCATTCGCACCTTTGAGAGCCTTAAACGGAAGGAAGCGGCTACCGCTGAGCCCTCGGTCGAGGAGAAACTTAACGATACCCTGACTAGACTGACCGACTATCTGGAAGGCCGCCCAGAGCGCTAAATCAATCTGACTCAATAAATTAACAATTAACCTGGGTCAGAGGCAAAACCTAGCCAGAGTCGCTATAGTGATGGCTAATTACTTGCCCCTGACCCAGTTTCATGCCTTCCCAACGCCAGACCCTCCTGATTGAGTTTTTACAGACAGACCTGGCGGTTTCGTCTGAGGCGATCGCCATGGGCATGCGCAAAGCTGAGCAGGCGACTAACCTGCTCCCCATGGCTCTATGGCAGTACGGCCTAGTCACCACCGAACAGCTCAGCCAAATTTTTGACTGGCTAGAGGAGTTTGGCCCGGCGGCCTCCTAAAATTCTTCGTCACCGTAGTTCACAGGAGATTCGTTCTCGCGGCGAGACCCCAGCAAATCGAGACGATCGACTCGAACCACGGGCTTGGAGCGGGCTGCGCCAGTAGCGCGATCCTGCCAATGGTCAAGCTTAATCGCACCGCTGACCCCAATCAGGCTGCCCTTGCGCACGTAGTTGGCCGCTATCTCAGCGGTTTTGCCCCACAGCTCCAGGTTAAACCAGTCGGGCTTGTCGTCGCGGCTCGATCGCCGCTTAACCGCCAGGGTCAGATTGCATACCACCGTGCCCGACTCAAAATATTTCACCTCTGGGTCAGTGCCAACTCGGCCTACCAAGGTCACTACGTTGATCGTCATTGCTGCATGCCCAACACGTTCATCGCATTGTAGGTCAAACTTAGAGTGTTCCAGCGCATGACTCATCATCTGGCAACATCCAGGGACTGCGATCGGGATATGAATTATGGGATGAAATCGGCTTGGGATCATCGATCAGGAACTTACAGGAACTTTTTTGAGAGTTTGTTCGTCATGGAAAGGTTGTGTGCAATGTCTAACGTGGGCGATCGGTGCGGCCTCTAACGGCTGATAGACAGGTAGCCAGTTACTGGTTTTTCCTTGAACGATAGATATCTATTACTGGACGTTCTGATACGAAACGTAATAGAATCCACTTCGACACCGCAGCTGGGCCCCTAGGGTCTGCTCTGGTTTGAGTTCATTGTTTTTCCTACTGTAGGGGCGTTATTGCCTGTGGCTTTCTTCGACAGATTTTCCCGCGACATGGGTATTGACCTGGGTACGGCCAATACATTGGTGTATGTCTCTGGCAAAGGAGTAGTGCTGCAAGAGCCCTCCGTAGTCGCTATCGACCAGATCGAGAAGAAGCCCCTGGCGGTTGGCGAAGCAGCCAAGCGCATGCTCGGTCGTACCCCCGGCAACGTGGTGGCCCTGCGACCCCTACGGGATGGCGTGATTGCAGATTTTGACACCGCTGAGCTGATGCTCAAGCACTTCATTCGCCAGGTGCACGAGGGTCGCACCCTGGTGTCGCCTCGCATTGTGATTGGTATTCCCAGTGGGGTCACCGGGGTTGAGCGGCGGGCTGTCATGGATGCGGCCCAGCAGGCTGGGGCACGGACGGTTTATCTAATTGACGAACCGGTGGCCGCTGCGATCGGTGCGGGCCTGCCCGTGGCGGAACCGACCGGCAACATGATCGTTGACATTGGCGGCGGCACCACTGAGGTGGCAGTCCTGAGTTTGCAGGGCACCGTGCTCAGCGAGTCGGTGCGGGTGGCTGGCGACGAACTGAGCGAAGCCATTTCTAGCTACATGAAAAAGGTACACAACCTGGTGGTGGGTGAGCGTACCTCCGAAGAAATCAAGATCAACATCGGGTCTGCCTACCCCAGCCCCGATGATCACGAAATTGCGATGGATGTGCGGGGTCTGCACTTGCTATCGGGATTGCCTCGCACGGTGACGGTGAAAAGTGCCGAAATCCGTGAGAGCATGGCCGAGCCCCTCTCGGTGATTGTGGAAGCGGTGAAGCGCACCCTGGAAAGAACCCCGCCCGAACTAGCGGCCGACATTATTGACCGGGGCATCATGCTGGCCGGAGGTGGCGCACTGCTGAAAGGGTTAGACACCCTGATTAGCCATGAAACCGGCATTTTAGTCCATGTAGCCGCCGACCCCTTGAGCTGTGTCGTGCTGGGTACAGGGCGCGTGCTCGAGAACTTTAGCCAGATGGGCCGGGTTTTCAGCGGCCGATCGAACATGTAGGACTGCGCTAGGGTCGTCATCTATCTAGAAAGTATGTTTGCTCTACGTCGCTGGTGGACACGTCATGCCCTAAAGGCGGGAATGGTTACTCTGGCCATTTCTTCAGCTTGGCTATTGCGGGCTAATGATGGGGCCGTTCTGTACGAAGCCTATCATTGGGTCACCCGTCCCCTACAGCCCGGCATCAGCCGAGAAGAGCAGTTTGAGAGTAGCTACATCCTCGAGCTGCAGCAACGCATTGTAGAGCTCGAATACCAAAATCGTACTCTGCAAACCCTGGCCGCCTACGAAGAGACTGCGGCCCCTGGAGGAACTCGGGCAGCGGTGATTGGGCGGGCGGCTGACCATTGGTGGCAGCACGCTATTCTGAACCGGGGCAGCCGCAGTGGGGTGGCTGTGGGCCATATTGTCACGGGGCCTGGGGGGCTAGTGGGTCGCGTAGTAGCGGTTTCCCCGAGCACCGCCAGGGTGCTCCTGATCAGTGACCCCACCAGTCGGGTCGGGGCGAAGGTGAGCCGCAGTCGATCCATGGGGGTGGTGCGGGGTCAGTCCAACAACCGAGTGGTGATGGAGTTTTTTGAAAAAACCCCTGACGTTAAGGCGGGGGACGTGATTGTCACCTCCTCCTTTAGTCGTCTGTTTCCTCGCGATATTCCCATTGGGCGCATTGAGTCGATCGATTTAACTAAGAGCCCGGCTCCAGAGGCGGTCATTCAGCTCTCGTCACCGCTGGCTATTTTAGAGTGGGCCACGATCTACCCCTTCGAGCCCCAGGAAACGGTCGATCTGCCGGTTATTCCCGGCGCTGCGCCAGACATTATGCCTGAGGATAGGCCATGACTCCGACGGCACGGGTGTCATCACTGCCCCTTTGGCGGCAGCCCTGGGTGATCAACAGTGCGGTTACCGTGGTTTCGGTGGTGGTCTGTCTGCTGCTGCTGCCGAGCCGTGTGCCGGGGATGGAACTATTGGGGGTGTCGCCCCACTGGCTGCTGATCTGGGTAGTCGCCTGGAGCATCAAGCGTACCCAGTGGGAAGGGGCGATCGCAGGCCTAGTTCTGGGTCTGCTCCAGGATGCCATGACCTCTCCCCACCCCACCCACACCCTCAGTCTGATTGTGGTGGGGGTGCTGACGGCGCGATTGCAAAAGCAACGCTACCTGCAAGAGGACATTGTCTCCGTAGCGCTGATTGTATTTGCCATGGCGGTGATCGCCGAGACCGTGCTAGCCCTGCAAATTAGTCTTAACCAATTGATCTCAGCGGACTCTCTCTATCCGTCCCTGGGTAAGATTTGGCTTTACCACCAGCGCATTGCGCTCAGTTCGGCCATTTTGAGCAGTCTCTGGGCCCCTGCCCTCTATTACCCCCTCAACCGCTGGTGGGATAGATACTCACCGAGTAGCTGAGGACAATTCTAGCCACAAAAATACCGAAGAATTTTGCTTCCTCCCGAGAAGGCAGGCTCTGCACCCCTGCCTGGGGGTATCTTTTTTCCCAGCAATAAACAGCCCAATCTATCTAGCGGGGCTGCTGTCGTAGGGTCGTCCGCTGCTGGAGCATTTGGCAGGCTGTCCACAGGTTGGCCACCAGGTGGGTGGGGCGAAAGCTCTGCAGGTAGCTGCTGCTGCGAATGCCACAGGTAACGGCGACGGTCGGGATACCGTGGGTTTGCCCGGCCATAATGTCGGCCTCGGTGTCACCCACCATCCAGGCGTGGCGGAGGTCGTAACCCTGGCGATTACAGGCGGCGATCGCCGCCTGCAATCGCTCTACCTTGTGGTTGGCCTGGTTTTGGTAGGCGGCCTCAACCTGGGGCATGCCATACAGGTCACTGATGGCCCAGCCCAGGTCGTGCTGATCTAAGAACCGCATCACCTGGTCAGGGGGGCGTAGGGTCACCAATACCACCCGCACACCGCA
Organism: Cyanobacteriota bacterium; assembly: GCA_027483425.1. Taxonomy (GTDB): domain Bacteria; phylum Cyanobacteriota; class Cyanobacteriia; order Phormidesmidales; family Phormidesmidaceae; genus Nodosilinea. The sequence goes on from JAIXUR010000258.1 coordinate 6,898, forward strand.
CTGACGCAAAATATCTAGCCCTTCCCGAGCCTGGGGCTGCACCTGGTCGTAATCAAGCAGGGTACTGTGGTTCACAATGCGGCTAACCTGGCCCAAGAAACCATCGATATATTGACCCTCGAGCCCTGACCAATGGGCGATTTGGCGATCGGGCACGCGGTTTTGTTTAAAGGTCCAAAACTGAGACTTGGGCAGGTGGCGTATAGCCAGATCGTCACCCTGGGCCTGGGCGTGGGTTTGCACCCACGCTAATCCCCGGCGGTAGGTGGCGTAGTAGCGCTCAGAGACATCGGCGATTGGGCCATCAAAGTCGCAAAAGATGGTAGTTGCAGACATAGACTACGGAAACTCCTCGCCGTTAGCGGCGTTCATATCACTAAGTGATATCAAATACAAGCTTTGCTAATATTTTTTTACAATTATCAAAGCTCATTTACTGTAGCAGGCTAATTTCAAAACGACCACTGCAAATCCCGCTTAGAGTGTTCCAACTAAATACTTATCCAGAGTCTCATCGCGACCGGCCCAACGGGCCGAGTTCGCGGCCTGGAAATGGATGCTTTTTTAGTTTGGACGGACATTCCGCAGGTTGATCAGCCAGTCAGATAATATTTTTGGCAGGGAGCGCCGAGGAACCCCAAGACCTTCAGGCGTTCAGAGGTTAAATTAGAGATGTGAACTTGGCCGTTGAGCACAACCCGATGAATGGCCTGAAAGGATTGAAAGATCCAGCGCAAGGTCGGCGTTTGGGTGGGGCGCTTGCGCTGGTCAAGTACCGTTTCATCGGCGTGAGCCAAAGCCTGCCGGAGTTGCCGTTGGGCCAAAGTATAGACCATCAC
>JAIXUR010000294.1 GCA_027483425.1 Cyanobacteriota bacterium
CCAGCTAATGTCCCAGGTTTTGGCGTTGTCAGAAGTCCCGTGTCCTCAGCTATCTGGCCAGCGCTAAGTGGGTGGTTGCAATTAAACGTAGGATGGGCACGCGATGCTTTGCCCATCCTACGTTTAATTGCAACCACCCACTTAGCGCTGGCCAGATAGCTGAGGACACGGGACTTCTGACAACGCCAAAACCTGGGACATTAGCTGGCTCGCCATCGCCACTCCAGAAGAGTTGTCTTCAGCTTGTCCGAACCAAAAATCTAGGCAGGGCAGCCGCTTGCTGTGGTAGGTTGAGGGTCTGCCCATGGGGTGGGGAAAGCCTGGTGAAAATCCAGCACTGTCCCGCAGCTGTAAGGCGATCTTGGTTGCAGGCTGCCACCATAGCCAAACCATCCAAGCCAACATCACCCTAGTCAGAACGCCTACCCCATGGGGTCAACTATTCTTCATCTGCGAGGTACGGATGACAGCTCATCATTCTCGGCTAACGCCGCCGACAGGCCAGACGGTCTGGGAGCGGCGCTGGCAAGTTCTATCTCGATCGACTGCTTGGCTCGCGATTTTGGTGGGTCTAGGCAGCTTTAGCAGTGTGGTGTATCCCCATGCGCCCCTGGTGGGGTTTGCGATCGCCGCTGGCACCACCCTCCCCTGGCGTCGGGGAGCCCTCCTGATCACCTTGGTCTGGCTGGTCAACCAGATCCTGGGCTTTGGCCTGCGGGGCTACCCCCTCACCGTTGAAGCCTTTACCTGGGGCGCGTTGATGCTCCTGGGCAGCTGGGTGGTAGTGATGCTGGGGGCGCTGCGCCCAGGGTTTAGCCGCCAGTCATTTTTGGCCCATCTGGGTTGGATGGCCCTCAGCCTGGGGCTGGGCTTTGGGCTGTACCAGGGCACGATCGCCCTGGGGGGATGGTTGATGGGAAGCACCCACTCCTTGCCCCCGGCGATTTTACTGAAGCTGTTTTCTAAAGAGCTGGTAGCCACAGCGATCGCCGCTACCGTTTATAGCCTGCTGGCTAGGCGTTTGGCCAATCGTTCACCGCAGTTAGCGACCCCCACGGGGTTGGAGGATCATGCATAAAATTCCTGTCACGATCATTACCGGCTTTTTAGGGGCGGGCAAAACCACCCTCATTCGCCAGCTGCTGCAAAACCCTGACGGGCGACGCATTGCCGTTCTGGTCAACGAATTTGGGGAGGTGGGCATCGACGGCGACCTGCTGCGCAGTTGCCAGGTGTGCGACGACGAGGATGGCGCTGAGGCACCGGTCACCAACATTCTCGAACTGACCAATGGCTGTCTCTGCTGCACGGTGCAGGAAGAGTTTTTGCCCACCATGCAGGTGCTGATGGAGCGCCGCGACCAGATCGACTGCATTGTGATTGAGACCTCTGGGCTGGCGCTGCCCAAGCCCCTGGTGCAGGCCTTTAGCTGGCCCGAAATTCGCACCGCCGCCACCGTCGACAGCGTGGTGACCCTGGTCGACTGCGCAGCACTGGCCGCCGGGGACCTGGTGGGCGATCTGCCCGCCCTTGAGGCCCAGCGCCAGGCCGACGACAGCCTCGACCACGAAACACCCCTGGAAGAACTGTTTGAAGACCAGCTCAACTGCGCCGACCTGGTACTGCTGACCAAGGTCGATCAAGTCTCTGAGGGCGATCGCGCCCGCATCGAGGCCTGGCTCACCCAGCAACTGCCCCGCCCGGTCAAGGTCTTGGCGGTAGGGGGCCACGACAGCCACCCGATTAGCCCCGATCTGCTGCTGGGCTTCAATGCCGCCGTCGAAGATGACCTCGACAACCGCCCCAGCCACCACGATCATGACCATGATCACGACCATGACGACGATATTGTGGCCATTCCCATTGTGCTCGACCAGGGGTTTGAGCCCAAGGCGCTGCTGCAGCGGTTAGAAAACCTGGCCGCCAACCATGAGATTTACCGCATCAAGGGCTTTGTGGACGTTCCCACCAAGGCCCTGCGATTGGTGGTCCACGGGGTGGGTAAGCGGTTTGATTCCTTTTTTGACCGTCCCTGGCGGCCCGCCGAACTCCGCCAAACCCGCCTGATTGTGATCGGCAAAGATCTGGATGCGGCGGTGATTCGGGCAGCGATCGTCAACGATGCCCCGTTGGGGTCAGTCGTCAACGCTCGCTCCTGACCCGGCTGGTCGCCGCCTAGGCATACAGCCCGGCCACATACTCCCCGTAGCCGTTGTAGATCACCGTAGGCTGCTCCTCCCAGGCAAATTGAGCCGTGCTGGCTCCCAACAAGCGCTCCTTCGCCTGGGACCAGCGGGGATGGGGCACCTCGGGGTCGACATTGGCCTCAAACTTATACTCATCGGGGGCTAGGGTGTTCCAATAGGTGGCGGGCTGCTCGGCCACAAACTCAATTTTGACGATCGCCTTGGCCCCCTTAAAGCCGTACTTCCAGGGCGTCACCATGCGAATGGGGGCACCGTGCTGCTTGGGCAGGGTGCGGCCATAGATACCCACCGCAAAAAAGGCCAGGTCGTTGGCCATTTCGGCCACGGTCAGCCCCTCGGTGTAGGGCCAGGGTAGACCCCGAACTGAGACTAGACCAGGGCCAGGGCAGACCTCCGGGTCGTAGTAGGAAGTGAACTTCACAAATTTTGCCTCCGAGGTCGGCTCCACCGCCGCCATCAATGCCTTCATGGGAAAGCCAATCCACGGCACCACCATGGCCCAGGCCTCCACACAGCGAAACCGGTAGATCCGCTCCTCTAGGGCAAAGCGCTGGGTCAAATCATCGAGGTCAAAGGTGGTCGGGGTCTTGACTAGCCCCGTCACCTCTAGGGTCCAAGGGTCGGTGGGTAAGGCCTGGGCGGCGGGCCAAATGTTTTTGCTGCCGCCAAACTCGTAATAGTTGTTGTAGCTGCTGGCAAAGGCTTGATCCGTCGGTGGTCGGCCAGCATCGGTAAAGGCGCTGTTGAGCGTGGCCCCGGTCAGGGGTTCGCCTAGGGTCAGACTGAGGTCTGCATCCATGGCCTTAGACCGCTGACAGGATCCGGCTGAGGCCGCCGCCAGGCCCACGCCGGCCCCAATCAGCGATTTCATAAACCGCCGCCGCTGCCAGAACATTCGCTCCGGCGTGACCTGAGACTCGGACAGTTGCCAACTGGGGCGAGAGTGAAAAAAGACCATGGCGACAGGGCTGGGGTAAGGGGCTTGCGATCGCAGAGTAATTCCTCAGAGTAATTCCTATTTTGCCACTGCTCTCTGGCCGCTCCATGAGCCCCAGATGAGAAACCTGAGAACCACCGAGGCCCCATAGTGGTTCGCTCAGCTGGACAGTCCTGCGATCGCCGTATTCGCTATGATTTAAATCTAAATGTTGATCAGAGACGCTAGGGATGGATACGCCATGGCGATGACCGCGCAACAACTGGCAGACCTCATGCCAGATGCCACCCAGCTAGAAAGTAATGAGCCAGAGATGGAAAGTTCGTTGCACTATGCCCAACTGGCGCTGCTAGTGGCCTGTCTGGAGTGGCTATGGCGCGATCGCAACGATTTTTTCATCGGCGCAAACCTAACCATCTACTTTAGCCGTGAGCAACTCAAAAACCGCGACTTTAGAGGCCCAGACTTTTTTTTGATCAACCAAACCGAAAGGCGACCTCGCAAATCGTGGGTGGTTTGGGAAGAAGGCGGTCAATATCCCGACCTGATCGTTGAGCTGTTATCCCCAGCGACGGCAAAAACCGACCGCAGCCTCAAGAAGGTGCTCTACCAAGACCGGTTTCGCACCCCAGAGTATTTCTGGTTTTCTCCAGACACGCTTGAGTTTGAGGGCTATCGGCTGGTGGGTCAGCACTATGAGGCGATCGCCCCCAATGACGCCGGATGGCGGTGGAGTGATGTGCTCGGTCTGTTTTTAGGCGTTCAAAATGAGACCCTGTGGTATTTTCATCGGTCGGGAGAGCTGGTGCCGACTCCAGAGGAGGCGGCCGAGGCCGCTCAATTGGCCGCAGAAACAGCTCAGTTAAAGGTTCAAGCAGCCCAGGAACGGACTGCGCGGTTGGCTGAACAATTACGAGCACTAGGCATTGAGCCTGAGGAGTAATACCAAATCCGAGTCACACAACCCCGATTCGAAGATGATTCTAGATCTGGCTATGTTTGGGAGGCACGGCTAGAAAATTGTCGGCCGCCAGAAAGCTTTAAGGCTCAGTAGCCATAGAAAAAAGGGTAGGTAGGATTGAATCATCCACCTACCCCTGGCCAGTATCAGGGCAACGTTTCCCTGGAATACCGGGATTAAACCGCCGCCAGCTCAGGCACCGGGCGCTTGCTGTGGCGAATACCCTCGATCGCCGCCGCATAGTCAGGCGCATTGAACACCGCCGAACCCGCCACAATGGCGTTGGCACCAGCCTCGAGCACCTGCCAGGTGTTGTTGATCTTGAGGCCGCCATCTACCTCAATCCAGGGGTCGAGGCCGCGCTCGTCGCACATGGTCCGCAGGGCGCGAATTTTATCCACCATGGTGGGAATAAAGCTCTGACCGCCAAAGCCGGGGTTGACGCTCATGATCAGTACCAGGTCGCAGAGGTCGAGCACGTTCTCGATCAGTGTCAGGGGGGTGGAGGGGTTGAGCACGACCCCAGCCTCTTTGCCCAGTTCTTTAATTTGGCCCAGGGTGCGGTGCAGGTGGGGAGACGCGTTGTGCTCA
>JAIXUR010000442.1 GCA_027483425.1 Cyanobacteriota bacterium
CCGGGGGTATACAGGCAGGATTTGGTATCAGCCGTGGGGAAATTTGTGTTGGGTGGTCTACCCGATGCCGAGATTAGGGCAGACACCTGGGTCTGCCCCTACGGGGTTGGCGGTTCTGGCAGTTTGGGACAATTTAAATTTTGAAAGTCCCGTAGGGGCGAACCGATGTGTTCGCCCCTGTCCTTGCTACCGCCGGGCCCCTGAATCCTGGCTCCCGACTTCTGGCTCCTGAATTCTGCCCCACCCGTCCCCGACCATCAAGCCGCCGTGAGATAGGGATAGTCGGTATAGCCTGCGGCCCCGGCTGAATAGAATGTCGAGGCATCGGGGGCATTGAGCTCCGCCTGTTTGGCAAAGCGAGTGGGCAGGTCAGGGTTGGCTAAGAAAGCCGTGCCAAAGGCAACGGCATCGAGCTGCCCCGAGGCGATCGCCTGTTCGGCTTCCCCGGCACTGTAGCCCATATTGCCGATCATCACCCCTTGGTAGGCGTCCCGAAGGGGGGGCATGATATCGCCCTGCTGCTCACCCAGAAAATCGGCCCGCATGACGTGGAAATAGGCCAGCTCATAGGCATTGAGCTGCTTGGCCAGCCAGGTATAGGTGCCGATGGGGTCGCTGTCGATCATGCTGTTGTAGCTGTTGAGGGGAGATACCCGCAGGCCCACGCGATCGCTGCCCCAGACGGCGATCGTCGCCGCCAATACCTCCAGCAGCAGGCGGGCGCGATTTTCCACCGAGCCGCCGTAGGGCCCAGTGCGTTGGTTACTGCCATCCCGGAGAAATTCATCCAGCAGGTAGCCATTGGCCCCGTGGACTTCGACCCCATCGAAGCCCGCCGCCTTCGCATTTTCAGCGGCGGCTTTGAAGCCCGCGATAATCCCAGGAATTTCCTCGTCGGTGAGGGCGCGGGGGGTAACGTGGGGAACCTTGCCGTTGGGGGTGTGGATCTCGTCGTTGGTGATGGGGAGGGCGCTGGGCGCGACGGGGATCGCCCCGTGATTCATTAACGGATGGCAGGCTCGCCCACCATGCCAAATTTGCAGCACAATCTGCCCCCCCTTGGCATGGACGGCATCGGTAACCCCTCGCCAACCCGCCACCTGGGCCTCATTATAGATGCCGGGCTCGGTCCAAAAGGCGGAGCAGCCCGCCATGGCCGCCGTTGCTTCAGCCACGATTAAGCCAGCACTGGCCCGTTGGCTGTAGTATTCGGCCATCAGCGGGGTGGGCACATGGTCTTGATCGGCCCGGCAGCGGGTTAGCGGTGCCATTAAGATCCGATTCGGTAGGGTCAATGCGCCGACCTGAAGGGGGCTAAGCAGTTGCGTCAAGGGCATAGGGATCCTAGGGGAGTAGTGTTCAAAAGCTATCAACAGACATCAACAGTTTAGAGCGGTTCTCGATGGCCGTTAAACCCATGGCGCGAGCAGACGGAGAATGGCTTCGTCATCAAAGCGTTGACTCAATTCAAGCATGCGGTTGGCAAACGCCGTATAGGTGGGTTCTGCTTGCTTCAGGCGATGGGCTTCTCGCTGGACATCGGCCATGAAGCCACCCTGGGCGGCGGCGTAGAGAACGGCCAGTTCTGCGGCGGGGGGCATGATCAGCTCAACGGGGTCGGCCTCGTTGAGCTGGGGGGGAGTGGCCGCTGGCTCGGGTTCGTAAATCCACTGCAGCTGCAACAGTCGCTGGATCTCGAGGAGTAACTGGTCCAATTCGATCGGTTTGGGGAAAAAGCTGTTGCAGCCAGCCTCTAGGCTGGCTCGTCTATCCACCGCCGACAAGGTGGCTGGGGAGGCGACAATGGGGGTAGTGGCAAAGTCGGGCAATTGACGCAGGCGGCGGGTCAGTTCTAAGCCATCCATGATCGCCATGCGGACATCCGTGAGGATCAAATCGGGGCGGGTTTTAAGCGCCAGCTCGAAGCCCCCTTGCCCATCCTCGGCTTGGGACACCTTAAAGCCTAGCGGTTCTAGCATATTCACTAGCACCAGTCGGTTTTCTTCGCGATCGTCGATCACCAATAGTTTGCGCCGATCGCCCTGGTAGCCGATCACCTTTTGATTGACGATCGCCTGCTCTAAGGTCCAGTCGGTGGCGGGCAACAGGTCTATGTCAAAGGAGAAGGTGCTGCCCTGGCCCAGGATGCTCTCAACGTGAATGGTGCTGCCCATTTTCTCGATCACCTGTTGGCTGATCGCCAGGCCTAGGCCAGTACCTTCGCTGTTGCGATCGCGCTTACCGGCTTGCTCAAAGGGCAAGAAAATAGTGCTCAGCTTTTCTGGCGCAATGCCAATGCCCGTATCTTCAATTTGGAAGCGAATGCGCTGGGCGGCCCCAGGTGCGGGCGGATCACCGGCGGGTTCAATGCGGAAGGTAACGGTGCCAGCGTCGGTAAATTTGACGGCATTACTGAGTAAATTCAACACCACCTGTCGCAACCGTTTGTCGTCGGCATGGATGGCAGTGGGTAGGTTACTGGCGGCCTGATAGCGAAACTCCACCCCCTTTTGCTCCGCCTTAACCCGGCAGATATCGACGGTGGAGGCGAGAAAGTTGGCCAAATGGAAATCCTGGGGATAGAGATCCATCTTTTTGACCTCCAGCTTTGATAGATCCAAAATATCGTTGATCAGCGTCAACAGATGGATCCCGCATTGGTGAATCACGCCTAGCCCCTTGAATTGTTTGGGGGTAGTAGCTGGATCTCGCTCCAGGATTTGGACATAGCCCAAAATGCCATTGAGCGGAGTGCGCAATTCGTGGTTCATGTTAGCTAGAAATTCGCTCTTGCTGCGGTTGGCCGCTTCGGCCGCCTCCTTGGCCTGCTGTAGGTCTTGGACGGCGGTTTGTAAATCCTGGGCCTGCTGCCGCAGCTCCTGCTGGTAGGTCTCTACCCTGACCGCCGCCGCCTGAATGGTATCGGCCAGAAATTGGATTTCGTTATGGGGTAGTCCCCTAGGCATTACAAAAGAGTCAAGGCCATTCCTACCCTGAATGGCCTGGTTCAATCGCTGGAGCGGGTAGAGAACTGCCCGCTGAATTAACACCACCATCATGGCCAAAATGATGGCCATACCAAGCAGGAGAATGATGGTGGAGGCCGAAAAGACGCGCCAGGTTTGCTGTTGCAGTTCCTTGAGGTCGAGAATGACGATCGCCACCCCGTGTCGATTGGCCTGGCCAAATAGGGTACTGCTAAAGGGCAGAATTGAGACTAGGACTGGCTGACCGTCTAGATTGGCTCTGAAACCGGTTTCCAGACCGGTCTGAGCGGTCTGCTCTAAGCGTTGAGCCAATTCTGGATGCACGGAGGCATAGGGCGGATTTTGGAGCGCCGCTCCGCTCCGGGCTAGGGTTTGGCCATCGGGACTGACGATCGCAACTTCCACCACCGTGGGCAGAGTGGCGTAGTTTTGCACCACGCGCTTGACAATACTGGTGTTCCCCAGTTCGATTAACCCCTCTGTAGAAAACGCAACCCCCAGGTTAATCGCAAGGGCGCGTTGCCCTAGCTTTTCTTCTAATTTTGTTTGAATTAAGAAGAAGCTGAATCCTAGGGTGGTTAAGCCCACCGTGGCGAGGGAAATACCAAAATCCAGCAATAGTTGGCGAGACAAATTGCGTTTAAAGAGTTGACTCATGGTTTCCACTCTGCCATCACGTGATTGATCAGCGTGGCATCAATCTCCACATCCTGTCGCATCACTCGACCATTGCGGGGATCATCGTTGATCAGCTGAGCGATCTCTGCCTGGGCCGATTTGAGTCGACCGTCTGGGGCAAACATACGCTGGTTCAATGCAATATTTCCTTGTTTTAACCCGGCATAATCACCAGCAAAAGAGGCACCAGTTTGGCCCAGTTGTGCTCCAACGGCATTAAACACGTTGAGCGGCTGGGTCTCAACGGCGTGCATGACATCAAACCAGGCCAACATAAATTGTTGGAGCTCGGCTTTGTGGGCTTTTACGGTACTTTTAGTAGACACCATGACATCAATGGTCAGACTGTCTAGGTCCTTGGTAGTATGAATGATATTGCCCTGGGTGCTCTGGGCCGTTTCGCTGAGCACCGGCTCCCACAAAACCGCTGCATCAATTGCCCTCTCCTCAATTTTTTGGGCGGCTACATCATTGGAGTAATCGACGATCTCCACCTCAGAGAAGTTAACCTGGTGAGCCTTTAAAGCTTCCAACAGGGTTAAATGAGTGGAGGATCCTAGCTTGGCGGCCACCATCTTGCCGCGCAAATCGGCTACGGTTTTAATGGCTGGCTGGGCCAAAATGCCATCGGATCCCGCAGAAATGTCGAGCGCCATGAGCACCACCGGGCTATCCTCACTGGGATCGGCCAGCATCACATCCCACAAGGTAGTAAAGGCGGCATCCAAACTACCACGCATGAGGGCTCGAGTGGTGTCTAGGGCGTTATCAAAGCGCACAAAATCGACCCTTAGCCCCCGCCGCTTAAAAATTTCCGCTGTTTCGCCATAGAGAGCAATGTCGTATCCCGGAAAAACCACCATGCCAATGCGTAGCGATTTGGGCGATTGGCTGAAGCCAACGCTACAGGCATTGGTCACTAGGGTGAGGGCGAGGGCGATCGCAAATAGCCCGAAACAGCCTGGCCTGCGGCCCCAGGTTTGCCTCCAGCCAATACGCAATAGTTCAATCATGGAAAAAGCTTTTATAACCATTATTAATTGAAAGAATGACCAGGGCTCAATGCTCCCCTAGGGCCGCGGACGATCTTGAGCGGGTGGGTGATGCGATCGCCGCTCACCATGAAGAGACAGACCTTCTTATTCTGATGGCAATGCTCCCAGTTCAAGACTCAGTAGCGGTAATCGCACGACGAAGGTGGTACGCCCCGGCTGGCTCTGAACCTGAATGTCACCGCCATGGTTTTCCATAATCCGTCGAATAATGTCAAGGCCCAATCCGCTCCCTTCGCCACGGGGTTTGGTGGTAAAAAAAGGCTTAAACACCTGATCTTGCAGCTCGGCTGGAATACCACAGCCCGAGTCTGTGATCGCGACCACGACCTGATCGGCCTGTTGAGTCACCACAATCTCTAGGGTGCCCTCTCGGTTCATGGCATAGATGGCATTGTTGATCAGGTTTACCCATACCTGGGTAAGCTGATCGGGGTTACAGAGAATGTCGGGAATCTTTGCATAGTGGCGAATGAGCTTAACCCCCGACTTGATCTGATTGTGGTAGATCGTTAACGCCACGTCAATACCATCGGTCACGGAGGCAAAACTCTTGGCAGGGCTTTCACTGTGATGGCTATAGGTTTTGAGCGCAAACACAATCTTGGCGGCCCGGTCTACTTCCTGTTGGATACGACTAGTATTTTGAGCTTGCGACACCAAATTGTAAGCAACCTGTAACAGGTTAGCGCATCGATCATCTCGCAGAATAGCCTGATAGGAAGCCAGATCGGGCCCTAGACCAAGTAGGGTGAGCTGGGTCGCTAGTCGGTCAGCCATGGCAAAGCCCTGGGCCGATAGCTGGTTTTCTAGCTGCTGTCGTAGTTGCCGTTCTTCTTTAGTTGATAGCGACGGCTGGTTTTGAAGAGCCCTATAAACCAACGCCCAAAAGTCTTCTTGCTGTTGATCAGATAGCTGCTTTAGCAGGATGGGCAACTGCTGAATTGAGGCCGTAAAGGCCGCGACAATATTGGCATTGGCCCCACGAATGACCCCTAAAGGAGTGTTGACTTCATGGGCAATGCTAGCGGTGAGTTGCCCCAAGGCCGCCATTTTTTCGGCTTGGATCAGGTCTTGCTGGGCCGCCTGGAGACTCGTGAGGGCTTGGGAGAGTCTAGCCGTGCGTTCTTCTACCTTTTTCTCGAGGGTTTTATTCAGATGATAAAGCTGGAGATGGGTATTCACCCGCGCCAGCATTTCTTCGGCTTGGATCGGTTTGGCGATGTAATCTACCCCGCCGACCTGAAACCCCCTCACCTTATCGGCGACTTGATCCAACGCCGTCATAAAAATAATCGGGATATCGCAGGTCACAGCATCCAGCTTCAAGCAACGACAGGTTTCAAATCCATCCATTCCTGGCATCATGATGTCCAGCAAAATCAGGTGGGGTTGAATGATCTTGGCCCGACTCAAGCCGCTCTCCCCACTTTTTGCCGTGGCAATGTTGAAGCCATGTCCCTCCAAATGCTCAACTGCAACCGCCAAATTATTAGGATTATCATCGATGACTAGGATAGTGCAACTAGGGGCTGCTTCCAGATCGTCCTCGAATGTTCTCATGATCGGTCTTCTACAGATTTCTTGATGTCAAATGGGAAGGCACAATTAAATATAAAACCCTTGTAGGATGGGCAAAATATCGCGTGCCTATCGCCCCCACGATGGGCACAGGCCTTGCCCTTTGCCCATCCTACGTTTAATTACAACTACCCACTTATAGCAATCCTGCTTAAATTGTGAAAATTCCTAATGTAGGCGTCTCGCCTGCACAGGCAGGATGCCTGCCCTATCCTCAACCATAAATCAGATCGTTACAGCCTAGCAAGAGCATTGTTTCATCTCCACCTAGCGTTACCATTGCCGCCAAA
>JAIXUR010000479.1 GCA_027483425.1 Cyanobacteriota bacterium
CGAGCGACGCCTGGGAGACCTGGCCCGCCAGATTGGCTTTACCCAGGTCTCGATCTCCCACCAGGTGAGTCCTCTCATTAAGCTCATCAGCCGAGGCGACACCACGGTGGTGGATGCCTATCTGTCGCCGATCCTGCGGCGCTATGTGGATCGGGTGGCGGGGCAGCTGGGTGGGGAAGAATTCAAAATTCAAAATTCAAAATTCAAAGTTCAAGCCTCACCGACTCATCCACCCACCGCCAGACCGCCTCGCCTCATGTTCATGCAATCCAACGGCGGCCTCACCGACGCGGCACTGTTTCAAGGTAAAGACAGCATTCTCTCGGGGCCTGCCGGGGGTGTGGTGGGGGCGGTGCAAACTAGCCGCCAGGCCGGGTACGATCGCGTGATCGGCTTTGACATGGGCGGCACCTCTACGGATGTCTCCCACTACCGGGGTGAATACGAGCGCACCTTTGAAACCGAGGTGGCCGGGGTGCGGTTGCGGGCCCCGATGATGGCGATCCACACCGTGGCGGCGGGGGGCGGTTCGGTGGTGGGCTTTGACGGCAGCCGCTACCGGGTAGGCCCAGAGTCGGCGGGGGCCTATCCGGGGCCGGCCTGCTATCGTCACGGCGGGCCGTTGGCGGTGACCGACTGCAATGTCATGGTGGGCAAGCTCCAGCCCGAGTTCTTTCCCCAGGTCTTTGGGTCAGGGGGAGATTTACCGTTGGATGGGGAGGTGGTGGAGCAGCAGTTCACGGCCCTGGCGGTGGAAATGTACAGGGCCACTGGGGATCTCCGCCGCCCTGAGCAGGTGGCCGCCGGGTTTCTGGCCATTGCGGTGGAAAAGATGGCCAACGCCATTAAAAAAATCTCGGTCCAGCGCGGCTACGATGTCGCCGAGTACGTGCTCTGCTGCTTTGGCGGAGCCGGTGGCCAGCACGCCTGCCTGATTGCCGATGCCCTGGGCATGACCGAGATATTTTTGCATCCCTACGCGGGGGTGCTGTCGGCCTACGGCATGGGCCTGGCGGATGTGCGATCGCTCAATGAACAATCCGTTGAACTGCCCCTGGGCGAAGCCACGCTGCCCGCAATTCAGCAGGTTGTCGACTCCCTGACGGAAAAAGGGCTGGAGGAACTGCGGCAGCAGGAGTTTGAAATTCAAAGTTCAAAATTCAAAGTTCAAAATTCACCATTGCCCCAGATCTTGCCCCGGCTATTGCTCAAGTACGAGGGCACCGACTCGACCCTGGCGGTGGATTTTGCGGGGGTGGAGGCGATGCGATCGCAGTTCACTACGCTGCACCGCCAGCGCTACGGCTTTGCCCAGGAGACCAAGGCGTTGATGGTCGATACTGCCGCAGTGGAAGCGATCGCCCAGACCCACAGCCCCGACGAACCCGAGATCCACACATCTCGCACGACCCCGCTGATGCCAAAAACCACGGTCCCGGTTTACACCGCCGAGGCGTGGCACGATACGCCGGTTTACCACCGCGATGATCTCTGTCCGGGGGATCGTATCCCAGGCCCAGCCCTGATCATTGAGCCCACGGGGACCAATGTGGTGGAGCCGGGATGGGGGGCGACCTTAAACGCAAAAGGGCATTTGATTTTGAGGAAAGAGGCTTCACGGACAAGTTTCGTGGGTCAAGCCACAGGGGCCGTTGGAGATAGCGAGGTGGGGCAGAATAGGAATTCAAAATTCAAAATTCAAAATTCAAAATTGCCCGATCCGGTGTTGCTTGAAATCTTCAACAATCTCTTCCGCGCTGTGGCCGAGGAAATGGGGATCACGCTGCAAAATACGAGCTACTCCGTCAATATCAAAGAGCGGTTGGATTTTTCCTGTGCGGTGTTCGACCAGCAGGGGCAACTGGTGGCCAATGCGCCCCATATTCCGGTTCACCTGGGGTCGATGGGTGAAAGCGTGCGCAGTTTGATCGAGGCCAAGGGCGATCGCATCTACCCCGGCGATGTCTACCTACAAAACGATCCCTACAACGGCGGCACCCACCTGCCGGATATCACCGTCATCACCCCAGTTTTTTTAGAAGAAACCCACCCCTCCCGGTCGGGGACAGACCGCTCTCCACTCCCCACTCTCTACTCCCCACTCTTCTACGTGGCCTCCCGCGGCCACCACGCCGATATCGGCGGCATTACCCCAGGCTCTATGCCGCCCCACAGCACCTCGATCGAAGAGGAGGGGGTCTTGCTCGACAACGTGCAACTGGTGGATCGAGGGCATTTTTTAGAGGCTGAGCTGCTCGACATTCTGACCACGGCTCCCTACCCGGTGCGCAACCCGACCCAGAACATCGCTGACCTGCGGGCCCAGATCGCCGCCAACGAAAAGGGTGCCCAAGAGCTCCAAAAGCTGGTGGCTCACTACGGCTTGGAGCTGGTGCAGGCCTATATGCAGCACGTCCAAGACAACGCCGAAGACTGTGTGCGACGGGTGATTGGGCAGCTGCAGGACGGGCAGTTTACCTATGCCATGGATGACGGCAGCCAGATTGCTGTGCAGGTGACAGTGAACGCTGCCCAGCGCAGCGCCCGCATCGACTTTACGGGCACCTCGACCCAACGGCCTAACAACTTCAATGCTCCGGCGGCGGTGGGCAAGGCGGCGGTGCTCTACGTGTTTAGAACCCTGGTGGATGACGACATTCCCCTCAATGCGGGCTGTCTGAAACCCCTAGAGATTGTGCTTCCCGCCGGTTCGATGCTGAACCCGAGCTACCCGGCGGCGGTGGTGGCGGGCAATGTGGAGACCTCCCAGGCGGTGACGGATGCGCTCTATGGGGCTCTGGGCGCGATCGCGGCCTCCCAGGGCACCATGAACAATTTCACCTTTGGCAACGATCGCCAC
>JAIXUR010000076.1 GCA_027483425.1 Cyanobacteriota bacterium
GCGATTATGGAGTTTGTCGGCATGGTGGGGCGTGGGTCTTTGCGATCGCGGGGGGTGTATTGTTTGGGGCGTGGGGGGTGACCCACGCTACGGGACATGATTATCGGTATCCGCCATCGACGGGGGAGGCATGGCTTGAACTCTCTGGGGCGGTGGCTGGTTCGAGCGGGACATCGATCGCGGCATCCTGACCTCTCGACCCTTGCCCGCCGTGGAGCAACGTGTAAAAGCACGGAATGATAAACAGCGTCAGCACCGTCGCCAGCGATTGCCCCCAGAACACCACAATGCCCAAGGGCTGCAAAAACTCTGCCCCTTCGCCAATGCCCAGGGCCAGCGGAAACAGGCCCAGTACCGTCGTAATCGTGGTCATTAAAATGGGCCGCAGGCGGCGCGGGGCGGCGCGGAGAATGGCTTCCTGGCGGGAGCAGCCGCTGGCTATGTAGATTTGGTTGGCCAGCTCCACCATGATGATGGCATTGTTGACCACAATGCCCACCAGCAGCACCGCACCCACCACCACCGTGGCCCCGATCGCCGTCTGGGTGACATACAACCCTAAAATTCCGCCAGTCAATGCTAGGGGTACCGTCAGCATAATCACCAGGGGGTCAATCAGCGAGTTGTACTGCACTGCCATCACCACAAACACCAGGAAGGCGGCCAGGGCACCGAGCACCTGCAACGACTGTTGTAGCTCGCGATTGGCGGCGGCGGCAGAACTGGGCACCACGGTGACCCCTGGGGGTAACTCGAGGCTGGCGACAATGGCCTGGGCCTCAGCGATCGCCTGGCCCAGGCTGGCCCCCTCGGCCAGGTCACCAGCAATCAGCGACACCTGCCGCCGGTTAATGCGCTGAATTTCGCCAGGGGCTGGCCCCCGCACCACTCGGGCAATATCGCCCAGCTGAATGCGATCGCCGTCCTCGGTAAACAGCGGTATATCCAGCAGTTGGGCGGAGCGCTGCACAGTGCCCGGCTCCAGCTGCACCTTCACATCCACCAGGCGTTTACCCCGCTGCAGTTGGGTGGGGGTTGACCCGTTCAAGGCGGTCTGCACCGTAGCCCCAATCTCTTTAGCCGAGAGGCCCAGGCTTGTGGCCCTGGCCCAGTCGGGCACAATGCGCACTTCTTCCTGGGGGGCTTCACCATCGGGACGATAGCGGGCCAGGGTGGCCTGCTCCCCCAGGGCGGCCATCACCTGCCGACTAGCCTGCACCAGGGCCTCACCATCGTCGCCCTGGAGACCGATATCCAGGTCAGAGCGTACCGGGGAGTTGCTTAAAACCAGGCCCCGCACCGATTCAGGCCGAATGCTAATCCTTGTGTCCACCAGGGGAAGCTGGCTCAGTTCTCCATCCACACGCTCCACGAAGGCCAGGGTATCCGTACCCGGCTTGAGGGTAATGGTGCTATTCCCCCGTAGAGGATTTCGGCTGGTGCTACTCCCAAACAGAGAGCCCCCAGCGGTGGTAAACACATAGTTGGTTTCGGGCTGGGCTAACAGCACCTGATCGACGGCTCCCATGACCCGCTGGTTGGCCTCAACGGTGGTGCCCGCCGGAAAGCGTACGCTGACACTGGCCTGCCCGGTGTTAATGGAAGGCAAAATTTCCTGGGGAATTTGATCCAACATCCAATAGCTGCTACCGCCGAGCACCAGGGTGGTCAGGGCAATGATCAAAATTCGCCGCTGAAGGACGCTGCCGAGCAGGCGACCATAGCCAACGGTGATGCCCTCTAGGCGGGTGTTAAACCAGCGAAATGGCCCCCAGCTTTGCAGCGATTGGGTGCTACGCCCCATTACCAGGCGCGCGGCTAGGGCAGGCACCACCGTCAGGGCCACCACCAGAGAAGCCGCCACAGAGAAGGTAACGGTCAAAATCAGCTCGTTAAAAATCAGCGAGATGAAGCCGCCAATCAGCAAAAAGGGTAGTACCGACACCAGGTTGGTGGTGGTCGCCGCCACCAGAGTGCCTTCGAGTTCCTGGCTGCTGGCCTCGGCCTGAAAAATGGCTTCGCTGCGGCTGTACCCCCCGCCGGTATGGCGCGATTTCTCCAGCTCTTCGGCCCGGTTAGCCATGTTCTCGAGCATCACAATGGAGTTGTCTACCACGATGCCCACTCCCAGGGCCAGCCCGCCCAGGCTAAAGACATTGAGCGACAGGCCAAACAATCCCATCATCACCAGGGCAACCAGGGTCGCCAGGGGAATAGCCGTCAGAATAATAAATGTTTGCCGCAGCGACCCTAGAAACAGCAGCACCGCCAGGCCAGCCAGAGCGGCCCCCGATAAGCCAGAGCCTGTCACATTGTTGATGGAGCTACGAATAAACCGGGATTCGTCGAGGGTGGCGACTGTCTCCATACCGTCAGGAATTAGGCCCGCCTGGCGCATGGCTTCGAGCTTGGCCTTGACTCCGTCTACGACTGTAATGGTGTTAGCGGCGGGCTGCTTCTGAATGCTCACCTTCACCGCTGGCTCACCGTTGAGGGACACAAAAATGCGCTGCTCTTCGGTGCCATCAATAACCGTGGCCACGTCGCGCAGCAGCACCCGTTGGGGTGGTTCGGTACCCGGCACGGTAATGGGCAGATTTTGCAGCTCCTCTGCGGATTCAAACTTCCCTACCACACGGGTTTGGGTTTCTTCGCGGCCGCCTCGCAGGCGACCACCGGAGACATCTTGGTTGCGATCGCCCAGCGCCTCGACCACATCCGCAGCATCAATCCCCACCGCTTGTAGGCGGCGCAGATCCACATTCACCTGTACCTGCTCATTCACCCCGCCCGACACATCGATACTGGCCACACCGGGCACCTGCTGGAGCTCCCGCTCTAGTTCTTCTTCAGCAAAGATGCGCAACGCCTGGGCGGTCAGGCTGTCGGAGGTGAGCGCCATTTCGTACACCGGCAGCTGGGAGGGGTCAAACTTAAACAGCCTCGGGGTCTCAAAACTGGCGGGCAGGGTGCTGCGGGCGCGGTTAAGGGTGGCGGTGGCATCGTTGAGGGCCTGGTCGATATTGCCCCCTGGTGCAAAAAATAGGTCGATGCTGATCTGCCCTTCCCGTGTTTGAGAAAACACCTGCACTACGCCCTCGGTAGCGGACAGCGCTTCTTCCAGGGGCCGGGTGATCTCATCCACCGCCACCTCCGGCGCGAGACCCGGCGCATTGCCCCGCAGGCCAATGCGGGGGTAGGTGATGGCAGGCAGTAGATCGACGGGCAGTTGCGAGGTGACAAAAAATCCCATCACCAATACGGTCAGCGTCAGCATCAGGGTGCTAATGTGCCGCCGAATGGCTAGGCCGCTGATGCTAAAGGAGGAGGAGGGGGGGAGAGGGGGCATGGGAGAGCAAATTTTGGATTTTGGACTTTGGATTGGGTGGTTTGCCTAAAGACTCAAAATTGGGCGCTTAAAACTTTTGTGCTCACTCACTACGGCCTAAGACTCGGACAAGAGGCTGGGCTCTACGATCTGCCCGGCTTCTAGGGGCTGACTGCTGCGGACGACGTACTGTTCGCCAGGGGTGAGGCCCGAGAGGATGGTGACTTGGCCATCGGCGCGATCGCCCACTTCTACAGCGCGGGCTTCGACGACGGTGGCCCCGGCGGATTGGGTGACGACAAACAGTTGATTAGCGGTGGTTTCAGCCGTTTCCAGGGCGCTTTCGGGCACCAAAACCGCCTGGCTCTGGGTCGTGGTGCCGGTGACGCGGGCCAGGAGGCCGCTGCCAATGCGGCTGCCGGGGTTGTCAACGGTAATCTCGATGGGCAGCAGACGAGAGGTGCTGTCGGCCACGGGGGAAATGCGGCTGATGCGGCCCGTGAAGGTCTTGCTGGGGAAGGCATCGATCGCCAGCTGGATCGATTGCCCGAGGCTGAACTGGCTGAGGCTGCTGTCGGCCACCTCGATCACCACGCGAATGGTGGAGAGGTCGCCCAGGGTCAAGACAGCTTCCCCTGGCAGCACCAGATCGCCGGGTTCAACGAGGCGCTCTAGAACCACCCCAGATAGCGAGGCGGTGAGGTTGGCAAAGGAGAGCCGCTGCTGGGTTTCTCGCACGATGGATTGCTGGGCGGTGACCCGCTGCTGGGCGGCGGCCACCGCCTGCTGCCGAGTGCGCACCTGTTCCTGGGCCGATTGCAGGGTGGGCTGGGCGGCCCTGAGGGTGGTGTATGCCTGCTCGGCATCCTGGGTTGAAACAGCGCCCTGGTCGGCGAGCACCTGGAGGCGGTTGGCCTCGTTTTCGGCCTGCTGAAGGCGCACCCTGGCCAGCTCAATTTGGGTACGAATATCGGCCAGTTCGGCCTCGGCCTCGGCGACCTCGAACTGGCGGGCGGCTAGCTCGGCCTCGGCTTCGCCCACGGCGGTTTGCAGCAGCACATTGTCGAGGGTGCCGACGATGTCGCCCTGGCGGACGGTGTCGCCCACGTCGCGGGTTAGGGAGAGCAGTCGGCCCTCGGCC
>JAIXUR010000220.1 GCA_027483425.1 Cyanobacteriota bacterium
AACCGGGGGCGGGCTGTTCTTCATAGAAGCTGTCCCAGCCGGCTTCTTCGAAAAAGGCCCACTCGGCCCCGGCCTCCAGCACAGGATTCAATAGCCCGGCACTCTTCGCCAGATTGCGGCTACTGGTGCCTTTACACCCCTCCGGGCGCTGATCGAGATGCCCAACCCCGCTCATGTCGCCCACCACGACCCGCCCCGCTCCTTTTTCCTTGAGCAAGCGAACCATGCTGGCCACCGCGAGGGGGCTGGTGGTAGACGGGTAGGGCTTGCCTGAGTTAATCACCGGTTTAATGAATACGGTGTCGCCAGGCTGGAGCCAGTCAAGGGTGTCAACGGCAAGCGTGGCGTCGCGGATAGCCTGATCCATGTCCTGAGAGGAGGGATCTCGGTTCAAGGGGGCCAAGCTCACACTGTCGCGCCGTCCGGAACTGAGATTCATCGGATTCTGCATAGCATCACGCCTTCATAATCATCTAGAAGAAAGAATAGACGATTTAATTCCTGTGATCGATGGGCAGTGGGTTAAGCTTTTCTACGCTCTGTCAAGCACTAGAAGTAGTGTATACAAAGGCATCAGACCCTAAATGAGGTTTGGGCCAACCATATGCACCTGGTCAGTGTCTTCCCAAAACCATACCTCTGCTACACCCAGGGCTTGATATCGATGGAGTTTATTGATACCGCCACTGGTGAAAACGACTTCAATCACCAATGCCAGAGTAGACAATGTGCTGATCACGAGTCGGTGGGGCAAGTAGGGGAGTGGACATCATCACTACCGTGCTCTCGGCGCAACATCGTAGGCCTGAGCGTAACCAAGCGTAGTCATGGCTTTAGGCCTTCTCCCCATCATGCCCTCTAACCCACTAGATCGACAGGCCCAACCGCAGACCCAAGAAGGCATGTACAAACATGACCGCCAGGGCGAAGCTGCCCAGATAGGCATGGGCCGTGCGCAGGGAATCTTTACCCCCACCAAACTTGGTGAACGAAATCGCTCCGTTGATGGCCAACAGTGCGATTACCAGGCCGCCCGTCCAAAAGTGAGGACTTTGGAAGATTTCTTTTTCTTGCATCACCAGCGACAGCACCCCGCCGGTATAGCCCAGGCTAATAAACGTAAACATCCACAGGGCCAGACGCTTGTGGGTATGGCGGTTTTCGGCCTTTTTCTCCACGTCGTCGCCCAAGCGGCCCTTCCAGCCCATGTAGGCGGTAAAACTGCCCATCACAAAGACCACAATGCCCATCATGGCCGGGTGGCCCCAGTGAACTATGGGCTCGGGGGTACCAAACCCGGCAAACCAGTCGGCAATGGGCTGCAAATAGCCACGAATACTAGAAACCATGGTTACCTCTTAACACAGTAAAGCGCCATCCCTAAGGTGCCATATTTTCTTGTCTGAAGGGGAAGATGGCGATTTTGGATTTTGGACTTCGGCATGAGCTCAGTCGAACGATGGGTGATTTTGGATTGGGGTGGTTGAGCTGGGTGGATTGAGTGGTGCGGCCCTTTCTGCGGGGGCTTGCTACCGCTATGCTACCGGGGCAACCCGGCTTCCCTCGGTAGAATGGACGACTTCCCTGTCAAGAAACTGTGGAAAATCCATTACGGAGAATTGATTTCAAAGGCAAAAATTAGAATTCACCTATTAAAATAAGGTCATGGAGCTTGATGACCTTGATATAAAAATTCTTGCTCTGCTCGGTCGGCGGGGGCGCATGACCTGGGCGGAGCTGGCGGGTCAGCTGGGACTATCGGCTCCGGCGACGGCCGATCGCGTCAAACGGCTAGAGGAGCGCGGCCTGATCACGGGCTACAGTGCCCTGCTCGATGCCGAGGCCCTAGGGCTAACTCTGACCGCGTTTATCGCGGTGACCCTCGATCAGCCCCGCCACCGGGAGGGTTTTTTGGCCCAGGTCAACGCCACGGCGGAAATTTTGGAATGCCACCATGTCACCGGTGACGATGACTACCTGCTGAAGGTACGCTGCTGCCACACCCGCGCCCTGGAGGCGCTGATTACCCATCGCCTCAAAGCGACCGAGGGGGTGGTCAAAACCCGCACGCTGATTGTGCTCTCTACGGTGAAAGAGACCCAGGTGCCGCCGCTGGAGCATTTGCATAAACCCTAAGCAGGAGGTTTGGCTATGGAAGGATGGACAGTCTTGAAAGGCATGGGGCTGGGGCTGGCGATCGCCGCTCCCGTCGGCCCCATTGGTTTGCTCTGCATTCGGCGATCGCTCACCCAGGGCCAGCTGATGGGGCTGGTCACCGGGCTCGGGGCCGCCACCGCCGATGGCCTCTACGGCTGCGTGGCCGGGTTTGGCCTCACCGCCGTGGCGGACCTGCTGGTCGATCATGCTCCGGCGCTTCGGCTAATTGGGGGGGTATTTCTCTGTTACTTAGGCTTCACCACCCTGCGGGCTGACCCCGCCACCGAAGCGGCCCAGCTGTCGAGCCGGGGGCTCTGGGGAGCCTACGCCTCTACCCTACTGTTGACGTTAACCAACCCCGCGACTATTCTGTCATTCATTGCGATTTTTGCCGGGCTGGGCCTGGTGGGCAGCAGTCAATCGTGGGGAGCCTCGTTGGCCCTCATTCTAGGGGTGTTTCTGGGCTCTGCCCTGTGGTGGTTGTTTTTGAGCTGGGGTGTAACGCTTTTTAGCCAAAGGCTGACACCATCCCGGTTGAAATGGTTAAATCGGCTGGCCGGTGCCGCCATTTTTGCCTTTGGGGTAGTGGCGATCGCGTTTACCTTTAAAGGCTAAGGCAACTTCTGGAAAATAGTTTCCCCTAGGGTGGGCAGTGCCGACCTACAGCGGCTATAGTCTCTAGATTAAAACTGGGATTTTTTTCCTAGAAATCTCCTAAGCTCCAGATTTTCTCCTCCAGGTACTCCCTGTGACCCGATTGCGATCTCAGTTCTCGTTTCCCCTGCCCCAGCGACGGCCTGTTGCTGGACGGTGGAGGCTGACCATGGGGCTTTGGGGTCGCTGGCTGAGCCTAGGGCTGGCCCTGGTGTTAGTGGCCGGGCTGGGGCTAGCCACGGTATCTCAGGCCCAGGCGGCACCGCCTGAGCTGGTGGCTCAGTCGATTCAAGACCTCCAAAACAAGCAAAAGACCCTCGAACAGCAGCGCAATAAGCTGGAGCAGCAGCAGGACGCCCTAGAAGACCGCCAGGCCGACTCAGAATCTACCCTGGAAAGCCTGCAAAACAACATTGTCTACACCGACAACCAAATTGCCGAAACCGAGTTTCGCCTCAGCCAAGCTGAAAAAGAGCTGAAGGTGTTTGAGGCTCAGCTCGCCAAGGCCGAGGCCGACTACGAAAAGGTGCGCACCGCCACCGTAGGACGGCTGCAATTTTTGCAGCGGCAGCAGGGTAGCAAGGGGTGGGCGGTGCTGCTGCAAAGCCAAAATTTCAATGAATTTCTCGATCGCCAGTACCAGTTGAAGCGGGTCTACGCCTCCGCTCGCCAGGTGGTGGCGGACCTCAAGGCCCAGGCTGAGGCGATTCAAAAACAAAAGGCTGCTGTCGAGGAGAAGCGCAACCAGGTCGCCCTGCTGAAGCAGCAGTTTCTCTCCCAAAAGCGGGAGTATGAGGCCGAAGCCGATGAAGAAAAGCAGCTAATCGCGCGCCTCAAGGACCGGCGCGGTGCCCTAGAGGCCGCCGAAACCCAGCTTGCCCGCGACTCGGAGCAAATTGCCGGTCTGATTCGCCAAAAAATCGCCACCAGCACCGGGGTGATTCGCGGCACGGGGCGGTTTGTGTTTCCCGCCAATGCCAATATCTCCAGTGGGTTTGGCAACCGTGTTCACCCCATTCTTGGCTACAGCCGCTTCCATGCTGGCATAGATTTTGCGGCCAGCTACGGCAGCACCGTGCGCGCCGCCGACTCGGGCCAGGTGATTTTTGCGGGCTGGTACGGGGGCTATGGCCAAACGGTGATTATCGACCATGGCGGCGGGCTGAGTACCCTATATGCCCACAACAGTCGTTTGCTGGTGCAGGAGGGGCAGTCGGTGCAGCAGGGCCAGGCGATCTCCGCCGTGGGCTCCACGGGTCTCTCTACGGGGCCTCACCTGCATTTTGAGGTTCGCCAAAATGGTAACCCGGTGAATCCGGCGGGGTATCTGTAGGGGGGAAGGGGTTCTGGGTTTTAGGTGCAAGGTATGGGTCTGTCTCTACCCACCCACCTACCCGATACAGGGCAGACACAGGGGTCTGCCCCTACGCACCCACTCATACCAAATCCGACTTGGCTACCCCCGAAATGGTTTAG
>JAIXUR010000172.1 GCA_027483425.1 Cyanobacteriota bacterium
AGGGCCGCAGAGCCAGCGTGATCGGCGTCCCAGGGGCCAACGGCGGATCAAAGGTACTGGTTAAAGACCTGGCATCCCGATCCTGGGTCAGTTCTCCCAAGGGCAAGGCTGAGCGGCCGTCAGCGGTATTGACAAAGGCTTCGGTAGCGTCCAGGCGAAACCTAAAAATGGGGTCAAAGCCTTCGTCAAGGCTAATCACCACCCGGTCAAGGGGCTCAGCGGCCGCAGCCGGAAAGTCAAAGGTCAGGTAGTAGGTTGCATTACCATCGACGACCAGGTTGCGGGTGGCAAAGCTCTCGGTCAGGCGCAGCGGATAGGAAAAGCCGACCCGGCCATCAGAGTATTGAATGGCCGACGTTCGGGCGGGAGTCAAGCCTCCCCAGGCTGCACCCAGGGTCAATAGGCTGGCTGCGGCGATCGCCGCAAAGCGCGGAGTGATCGGTCGCCAGGGTGGGGTATAGAGCATGGCTACATCTCCAGTGGGTTTACCCCAGAGGACTGGGAGCAATGGCCCACCTGTTGAAAGTTACCCATCAAGTCTAGCGCCCACTATCTTTAAAGCGATGGGACTGTAACAGTAGCGATCAAAAGAGATTGAGCTGAAGTTCTGGCTTCACCCGCATCACCACCAGGGTCATGTCGTCGTCGTTACTGCGATCGCCGCCGATAAAGCGATCGAGCAAATCAAAGGTGTAGTCCAAAATAGCCTCTGCCGACGTGCAATTGCGGCAGGCCCACTGGAGGGCACGCTCCAGATTTTCTTCCTCAAATCGCTCGCCCCGAGGATTGGCCGCCTCCGTAAAGCCATCGGTGTAAAACACCACCGTGTCACCGGGCTGAAGCTGCACCTCGGCTTCGCAGTACTGGGTGTTCATATCTAGCCCCAGCAACATGCCTGGGGTATCGAGCCGAGTAATCGTGTTGGTCGCCGCCTGCCACAGCAAGGGCGGATTGTGGGCCGCATTGCCGTAGGCCAACCGACGGGTTTTGGGGTTGTACTCAGCGTAAAAGAGTGTCACAAAGCGGTTAGAACTCTCTAAGTCGCTGTGCATGACAAAATTGAGGTCTTGCAAAATGCGCGACGGCGAGTGACCGTTCAGCACCTCTGCCCGCAGCATGCCCCGCATCATGGTCATAATCAGCCCGGCGGGTACCCCTTTCCCCATCACATCGCCAATGGCAAAGCTCCAGGGCGCGGCGGCCGTCTGCTGCGAGCCGGTCTGCCGCAGTTGGTCAAAGGTGGTAGGAATAAAATCGTAGTAGTCGCCCCCCACTCGCTGGGCCGTCTGGCACCTGGCCGCCAAATCCATACCCTGGATGGCTGGGCACTCCCGTGGCAGCAACTGAAGCTGAATTTCGGCACCAATCTCCAGCTCCCGATCGAGGCGCTCTTTTTTGCGCAGGGCAACGGTGAGCTCGTTATTTTCGATCGCCACCGATGTCTGATCGGCCACCAGCCGCACCAGCTTTTGGCGAGTCTCTGTCCAGGCATAGTCGGGGTCGCGGCTAAACACGTAGAGCCTACCCCGCTCCACATTCTGCACGATAATGGCGGTGCCAAACATCTGAAAGTCGTCGCCCAGGTAGCGGTTGACCTGACGATCGAGAGCCAGCATGGCGTTGCGTGACATCGACATCATGCTGCTTTCCGGGGCCGCCTGAAAGCTGGCCGTCACCTGGCGGGTAGCCGCCTCTAGGGCCGATCGCACCCCCTGGCACTGGTCTTCGCTCTGGCAGTGCAGGCGCTCTAGCCGCACCTGCCCATCGGCCCGAAACAGGACTAGCGCTCCCCCGCCAGCATCGGTCACCCGGCTGGCAATCATGGGAATCAGCTCTAGAAACTGATTCAGGTTGTTGAGGCTGCGGAGGGCAAACCCTAGGGAGCTCAGCAAGTCTTGAATTTTGTACTGCTCACGCTGCAGCCGGGCCACCAGTTCCTTTAGGGCAAAGACCGGTGGCGTATCGGGTAAAGCGCCGCTACTAGCGCTCTCAAAGGAAGGTGATGGCCCGGATGGCATGGGAAAAGCTGTCATGAACGACCTATGCAAAACGCTCTCGTAAAACTCAACAAACGGAACGACCAACTAAATATAGGGGCTAACTCGAAATTTGGCGCATGTCTTTGGGCCTAGGTGTAGAAAATCCCTATTTTTAGCGGTATACAGCGACTTTTGCTTAGGCACTCCCGACCAGTGACGACCGGGGATAGCCCATAGTAGCGCACAAATTGAAGGCCAAGAATAGCTGCTCGGCAGGACTTGACTCCCCCCGGAGGAGGAGATGGCGGCGGGTAGATTTCTAGGCCTGGTGCGATCGCCACCACGCTTGGCCCAGGGCCAAAATCTCGGCCTGGCCATGGCACACCAGCGGGTAATCCAGGTGCGGGCGATCCAAAATAAATAGATGAATGCCAAGCTGCTCAGCCACCGCCCGCTTGGTGGCCTCGCCGCCGGGGGGGCCCGAGGCTTTAGTGATGACTCGGGTGATCTGCCACTGTTGCCAGAGCGCCCGCTCTAGCTCCGCCTGAATGGGCGGGCGCAGGGCAATCAGGCGATCGGCCGTGAAGCCCGCCCCTAGGGCCGCATCCAGCGCCACGGGGGACGGCAAAATGCGGGCGAAGAGGGTGGCCTGGCTCTGCCAAGGGGCGAAGTGGTGCAGCCAGCGATAGCCGAGGGTGAGCAAGACCCGTTCTCCAGCCAGAATCTCAGGGGTGAGCACGGCGTCCAGCCCGGCGACGGAGCGAGTTAGATCATTCGAACAGGGCTCTAGGGGAGGACGCTCGTAGCGCCAGTAGGGAATGCCAAGGGCTTGGGTGGCGGCGATCGCCCCCCGCGAAATCTCCACCGCAAACGGGTGGGACGCATCCAACACCGCCCCGATCCCCTGGGCCTGGATAAAGGCCCCCAGCCTTGTACTATCCAACCCACCGACCCACACCCGTAGGTGAGGGCAATCCCCATAAGCGCATCGAGCCGCCTCAGTGGTCACCGTTACCAGGCAAGGGATCCCCGCCGCCGCCAGCGCCGTCGATAGCGCCACCGCCTCCCCCGTCCCCCCAATCACCCACAGTAGAGAATCCCGATTGTTCACTCCCCCTCCTTACCCACCATCCTCGACGCAGGGCAGACACAAGGGTCTGCCCCTACCCACCCACCATCCTCGACGCAGGGCAGACACAAGGGTCTGCCCCTACCCACCCACTCACCAAAAGATTACCGCCGACCCCCGTGTCTGCCCCTACAGTCTGCTACCCTTTCCCTCATGATCTGCCTCACCTGGCCATGAACCAACTGCTGCTGATTCCTATTGTTGCCTTTGCCAAGCTGCTGACCCTGGCCCTGCGGGTGTCGGGGCGCGGGTCGGGCACCGCCCTGCCGGGGTATGTAATCGGGCGCTACTTTCCGTTTGTGCTGGAATCCTTAGTCAGCCAAATTCCCACGGTGGTGGCGATTACCGGCACCAATGGCAAAACCACTAGCCAGACCATGCTCAGCGCCATTCTCGATCAGAGGCCGGGGGCCAAGGTACTGCGCAACAAGGCTGGGGCTAACCTCAGCCAGGGTATTTTGTCAGAGCTGCTCAAACAGAGCAGCCCCCTGGGTCGCCTAGACTTCACCCACGCGGTGCTAGAAGTCGAAGAAGCCACCCTACCGCGCATTGCGAGCCTACTCAAGCCCAGCATTATCGCCGTTACCAATCTCTACCGCGACCAACTCGACGCCTACGGCGAAATCGATCACACTGAAAAGCTGATCCGCGATGGCATTGCCCAGTGCCCCACCGCTGCCGTAGTGGTCAACGGTGACGACCCCCGCACCGCCCGTCTCACCCAGGGGCTGGGCAACGCCACCTACTTCATTTCCCTAGCCCCAGAGTATGCCCGGTTTCTACCCTACGAGGGCCAGCTCAACCTTCGAGATGTCAATAGTCAGGGCCTAGAGGCCACCCATATCCACATCAATGAAGACCTGACCACCGACTTCGCTGTCCAGGGCCAGATCAATCATCAGGCGGTACATCTACCCCAGGCCAAGACGGTGTCGCCAGGCTTCTTTCACGTCTACAATGCCCTGACCGCGATCGCGATCGCCAACCTCCTCGGCATCGATGGTGCCACCGCCGTCACCGGGCTGCAAACCTTTAAGCCCGCCTTTGGCCGAGGCGAAATCCTGGTGCGCCACCAGGGCGATAAGCAGGTCAACTATCGCCTGCTGCTGGTCAAAAATCCCGCCAGCTTTAGCCTCAGTCTGGAGCTACTGCGCAACATCTCCGCCCTCAAGCTGATCCTGGCCATCAACGACAACACCGCCGACAGCAAAGACGTCTCCTGGCTCTGGGATAGCGAACTAGAGCGGCTCAACCAGGCCGATATTGACTGGATACTCTGCACAGGCCTTCGCGCGAAGGATATGGCGGTGCGGCTCAAGTACGCCTTAGACCAGCCCCCTGGCCCCATCCCCACCGCCGAGTCTATCCGCGAGGCCATTGATCTATCCTTTGAAAAGGCTGGCCCCGGCGACACAGTATTTGTGCTCCCCACCTACACCGCCATGCTGGAGTTTCGCAAGCTCATGGGCAAAACTTTGGATAGGGTCTAACGCTCTCCTACCCATCCACCCCCTAGGGCAGACACGTGGGTCTGCCCCTACGCATCCATCCACCCATCTCCCCATCCACCCCATGCCCTACGCCCTCACCATTACCCACCTCTACCCCGACCACCTCAACCTCTACGGCGACACCGGCAACCTGATTGTGCTGCGGCGTCGCTGCCAGTGGCTGGGCATCGACTGCACGGTGAAATCCTTGACCATGGGGGAGGTGGCCCACAGTGGCCAGACCGATCTCTACTTTATGGGCGGCGGCCAAGACACCGATCAGGTGGCCGTGGTCAACGATTTTCACCAGCTCAAGTACGAGGCCATTCGGGCCGACACCGAGGCCGGGGTCGTGTTTTTGGGCGTGTGCGGCGGCTACCAGTTAATGGGCCACACCTTTCTCATGGGCAATGGTGACGAAACCCGCGGCTTGGGCATTATCAACGTCAGCACCCGCGCCCCCGGTACCGATGTCAAACAGCGGTGTATCGGCAACCTGATCGTTGAGCTCGATGCCACCACCTACGCTGCTATGCAGACCATGTACGCCACCCCTCGAGCCATTCCCCGCACCCTGGTGGGGTTTGAAAACCACTCGGGCCAAACCCACCTAGGGGATGGTGTTGAACCCCTGGCTAAAACCATCGCCGGGTTTGGTAACAATGGGGCTGCCGAGTACGAAGGAGCACGCTACAAAAATGTATTTGGCAGTTATATGCACGGGTCACTGCTACCCAAAAATCCCCACTTTGCCGACTATCTCCTATGGCTGGCCCTGGGCCGCAAGTACCCAGAGACCCCCATCGCCCTGGCCGCCCTGCCCGATACCGAAGAATGGGCCGCCCATGACTATGTTGTTCAACGCTACGGCTGACCCTAACCCATGAAGGCAACCCCAAAAATTCTGGTGGGATCGCGATCGCCCCAAAGCCCCTGGCTCGCCGCCAACCTCTCGGCGGTGCTGCCCGGCGTGGGGCAGATGTACAACGGTGCGATCGCCCGCGGTCTGATCATCGCCGTCGCCCACATCGCCCTCATTGTCTTCATCCTCTGGTCAATTTTTGCCCCCAAGGGCAACACCCTGCGGGGGCTGCTGTGCCTGGTACCGCTGCTGAGTCTATACATATTCAACCTGTGGGATAGCCACCAGGCGGCCAAGCAGGGCATTACCCTCGACGAGTTCAGCCCGCTGCGCTATCAATCCAAAGACCCCTGGTATCCGGTGTTCCTGTCCCAAGTGCTGCCGGGGCTAGGGCACCTCTTTCTCCAAAAAGCCGTCGTGGGCGGCCTACTGCTGTTCTTAGGCATTGCCACCGCCTACCTGGCCAACTTCC
>JAIXUR010000549.1 GCA_027483425.1 Cyanobacteriota bacterium
ATGGGGCCAAAAACCAGGGGGGACAGTTTGTCGTTCAGGCCCTTGCCCCCCGCCAGCTCTTTAGTCTCCAGCCCGATCGCGAGCTGGTGGGCAACAAGCCCGCCACCGATTACGTGAAAAAAGGATCCTGGGCCCTAGCCGGGGTGAAAGGCACCATCAGTTCGGTGTTGCTGCGCCCCCGTGCCTCCACGCCGGACTTCAGAACGGATCTCCAGGCCGGCGATCGCCTCCTCCTCAACCATCTCTACGGCGGCATTGGAGGCAAAATGCGCGAGCCCGCCGCCCAGGGGCCAGTGTACTTCGGGCATTTTGCCTATGGCCTGGCGGAGGTGGTGCTGGAACCGTTAACCGATGAATTGCGGTTGGAGATCCAGTATTTCCAGGTTTATGCCCACAATGGCGATGGCCTGATCGCCTGTAGACACCACTGGTCAAACTACATGGGCGATCGGCAGTATGGCTGGCTGGGCCTGCGCCCGGTGCGAGACATTGTGATCAAGCTGGATGCCTTCACCGGCACCTACGATCTGGATGGCGAGCTGCGATCGCCCCTGGATGGATTGATTGATCAGTTGCAAATCATGATGGCCCGCTATCGGATTGGAGACGGCACCGGCAGCACCTTCGTCGGCCCCGCCAATAACTGCGCCCAAGACTCGAACCAGGCCCTATACGCGGCCCTCCAGCGCGGCTCTCGGACCAGAGAATGGACCCAGGTTAATCCCGACGCTGCCCCCCAACTCAAGCAGCTGATCCGGCTAGGGCGATCGCTGAAACGCGATTTGCTCCCCTGGGGTACCGCTAGGGCCGACTGGAAGGGACATGAAACGGTGCTGGGCAGCAGTTTGGAAGATGATCCCCTCAAACAACTGTGGATGGGGTTGGTCAGCTGGCGGACGGTGCTGCCTCGGGTGGCCAGTGATGCGGTTGTGCAGTCGTTTTTGCAGCAGGGGGCCACGGTCCTCGTGCTCCGCACCAGTCAGGTGGGCGGCTCCAACCCAGATATCGATTCGATCGCGCCCCTGTCGCTGTAGCCCTCTTCCTAGCGGGTCGGGACAGGATCCTGTGGGCAGTCCTGCATTGCGCCGATCAGTCCGGTAACCGACAGCTCTGTCGTGACGAAAACAGGTAGATATCCACACCCAGGCCGCCCACCGAATTCGGTAAAGTTGACTAAAATTTAGTAAGAAAAAACCGTTTACCCAGATGCGGTGACCCAGCTAGCCCTGAGGCTTGATTCAGACCGCTGGGGCGATCGCCCGCCTGGGGGCACCTAAATCTATCTTGTCTTAGAGGAGAGGGCTTTGAGTAATACCAGCAATTTTCGTGAAGCTATTCAAAAGGCTAAGGGGCAAACCCTAGTCGGCCCCAACGTCATTCAAAATGCGCTGCCCTTCGTCGGCGGTGGCCTGATTCTAACCGCCGTGGGCTCCTTCGGTGGTCTGGGCTTGATGGCCAGCAGCCCGGCCCTGTTTATGCCCCTATTTTGGGTGGCGCTGATTGCCCAGATAGCGCTTTTCTTTGTGGCCAGCAACGTCGCCGCCAAGGGTAACAACGGCACCGCGCTGCCCCTGCTTGCCACCTATAGCCTGCTCACGGGCTACACCCTCAGCGGCCTACTGGCCTTGGCCCTGGGCACCGCTGGCGTCGGCATCACCGGCATCGGGGCCTCTGCCCTAGCCTGTGGTGTAGTCTTCATTGCCGCGCGTCAAATTGGCTCTAACCTCTCCGAGGAAGACGGCCTCGCCCTGACCCGTACCATCGGCATCGGCGTTGCCGCCGTGCTGCTGGCGGTGGTGGGCCAGTTTATCTTTGCCCTCTTTGGCGGCCCCATTCCCCAGTTTCTCGACATTGCCATCTCCGCCTTTGGCGTGCTGGTGTTCTGTGGCGCTTCGGTGGTGGATTTCTTTATCCTGCCCCGCACCTACAAAGACGATCAGTACCTCTCGGCGGCCCTGTCGATGTACCTGACCTACATCAACCTGTTTGTGTTCATTCTGCGCCTGCTGATCGCCATCAACCGCGATTAGAGTGTTCCAACTAAATACCTGCCAGGATCTCGCCGCGACCGGCCCAACGGGCCGAGTTCGCGTCCTTGAAAGGGATATTTTTTAGTTGGGATACTCTTGGTCAACGCACTGGGGTGAACCCCGATAGCTCATAAGGCCTTGAAACCGTCAGGTTTCAAGGCCTTATTTTTTGCCGTCCGCCCCACCGCCCAACGTTCACCCTGGAAAGGCCACGCGCCATTCCCAACGGGGAGTTGCTAGCATTGCTCTACAGGGCACACAACACCGACAAAGCGGGAGCTAGCCTGGCCATGCAAAGCATCTCAATCAAAGACGAATACGCTGAACTCTTTAGCACCCTGGGAGACCTGCAGGCCACCATCGACATGGCCCTACAGCGGTATGCCCTTGAGACAATCACCCAAAAAATCAATGAGCTCAGGCATCAAGACGAAGGCTATTCGGTTAAGTACGGCATGGGCTACGCCGACTTCTCGACTAAAACATCTACAGATATCAAATTTGTCAACCACGTCGAGCACTCCATCGAGAAAACTTGGGAGATCGATCTAGCTAATTGGGAGTTTTGCCATCGGGGGATTGAAGATTGGATGCAGAAATTACAGACTATTTTGCTGGCGTAATTCAGCTGGCTGAAGCCACCTTTGATACCGTTCAAACGACCATAGACTCTACACCGAAGCGATCTATGCTCCGTTTAGATGCGACCTACGGCCGCTACCGAGTACTGGTGACCGAGCTGTTTGGCGATCGCATGCGCAAATATCGCTACTACCTTCTGCAAGGTAGCTACGTTGAAGCCGGGTTTGACAATAGCCCCGATCCCCGTGCCCTCCGGCTCAAGTATGGGGTGATTGGCCAA
Source organism: Cyanobacteriota bacterium (assembly GCA_027483425.1). Taxonomy (GTDB): domain Bacteria; phylum Cyanobacteriota; class Cyanobacteriia; order Phormidesmidales; family Phormidesmidaceae; genus Nodosilinea. The sequence continues at coordinate 2,893 of JAIXUR010000549.1, forward strand.
GCCCATGCCGGTGAGCACATCCCCCACCTCCACCGGGTCAACAAAACTGAACTGACCTTAACCGATGAGATGGTCTTCGAGACCTTCGTTTACTGGTTAAAAGAAACTTATCCAATGCCTGGCTAAGCGGCAGTGATGTGTCCCGAGGTCAACGGTTCTTGCTCTGACTGGCTGGCGCTGCCGGAGCCCGTACTCGTTCCTGGTCGGTTCCCGCAAGCCGCGCCAATCGCCATTGCTGCCAGTCGCCCGGTCTGCGCCGCCCCGTTCATGTACCCGTAGTATTCATCGCTAAACTGCTCCCCGGCAAAGGCCAGGTTGCCTACCCCCACCCGCTGGGGCACGACCCCAGCCTCAGGTTCTCGATACAAAAGGTCTTTGAACTTGACATACTGTCCCGGTCTAAAGGTGCTGTAGGCCCCGCCAAAATCTGGGTCTTGGGCCCAGGCCGTGCGGGCATAGCGATCGGCCGCCGCCGTCGCTAGATCCGTCAGGTAGGGACTGGTTCGCTCGACCAGCTCACGGCCCCGCGCCGCCACATTGCCCTGGGCCTGGTTCAGCTCATCGCCTCCCAAAAAGAAGGTCAGTACCCCCTGGGGTTGCTCTGGCTGCCGCTGGGTATCATCCCACAGGCCGCTATAGCCCAGGTCACTCCAGGCTCCGCCGGTAAAGCCCTTCGGTTGCAGCCAGGGGCGATCGGTAAACCCCGCAAACAGCTTTTCATTGCGCCCTGGGCCACACTCCGCGATGAACTGCCTCAGGGTGTCGGGCAGATCCACCCGCAGATCCACCCGCCGCAGGGCCGGGAAGGGCATGGCCAGCACCACGTAGTCGGCCTCAACCAGGCCCTGATCGAAGCCCAGTTGGAAGCCTTCACCCTGGGCCTGGAGGCTACGCAGACGCCAGCCCGTTTTGACCGGTGTCTGTAACCGCGCCGCCAGGGCCTCGGGGATACGCCTGCTGCCGCCCTGAACGAGAAACAGTTCGTCGGCACTCAGGGGTTCGACGTGATGCTCACGCACCCTGGGCAGGTTATAGATCAGCTGTAGGGCCGACGATTCATGGGCCTCAACGCCGCACTCGGTGCGAATGGTGGCTTCCAGGAGCGATCGCACATACCGC
>JAIXUR010000565.1 GCA_027483425.1 Cyanobacteriota bacterium
CCACTCTGATCCATCCCGAACTCAGACGTGAAACGCAGCTGCGGCGAAGATAGTGAGGGGGTTGCCCCTCGTCAAAATAGCTCGATGCCAGGTTCTTATTGCAGCCCTCAGGTCTCTTCCGACACCTGGGGGCTGTTTCTATGGAGGTAAACTAGTTTACAGCACCGAACTGTCAATGCCTATTGAGCCCGATGGACCCAACTTCTGTTGTGATTAACCTTCCCGATGCCCAGGCTACCTATGATCTAGGGTATCGGCTAGGACAGTGCTGTTTTCCTGGGACTCTGCTTCTCCTATCAGGAAATTTGGGGGCCGGTAAAACAACGTTGGTACAGGGTTTAGGGGCAGGCCTCGGTATTGTTGAGCCAATTAGTAGTCCTACCTTTACCCTGGTTAATGAGTATTTAGAGGGACGTATTCCCCTTTATCATGTAGATTTATACCGCTTGGATCCAACTCAAGTGGGGTCTTTAGAGCTAGAAAATTATTGGGATTCAGGGGAAACAATTCCTGGGGTGGTGGCTATTGAATGGGCTGAGCGAATGTTAGATTATCCTCAATCGGCGATTATATTGGTGCTGAGGGATGGGCTGATTGGTGGACGGCAGGCTACGCTGACAACTGCTGGAGCATTTCAGATTGCTTTGTTGGAAGAGGTGATTGGCAATGGCCTACTGGCTGATGAAATCTGAGCCGGATGTGTATAGCATTAAGGACTTGGAGCGCGATCGCACGGAAATTTGGGATGGGGTACGCAACTATCAAGCCCGTAATTTTTTGACCAGTATGGCCCTGGGGGATAAAGCTTTTTTCTATCACTCCAATACCAAGCCACCGGGGATTGTGGGGCTGATGGAGATTGTGGAAACCAATGTTGTGGATCCTTCCCAGTTTGACTCGGCCAGCAAGTATTATGATCCCAAATCGTCTACGGAAAAGCCGCGCTGGTATACGGTGACGGTGGGATACCTCGAAACCTTTAGGACTGGCATCACCTTAGATGACCTGAGGGAGGCGTTTACTCCCGATGAACTATGGGTAGTGCGGCGAGGGAATCGGCTATCGGTGATGCCGGTGGATGGGGCGGTGGCTGAAAAACTATTGAATATAACTCAAACCTGAAATCTCGAACTTAAAATTCCAAACCTGAAACTCTAACTCTCCTACTATCTTATTTATCCCTATGCACCTCCCTGAAGACCCCGAATTACCTGTGCAAATTAACATTGTGCCGATGATCGATGTGGTCTTTGCGGTGTTGGCATTTTTTATTGTTTCTAGTTTATTTTTAACTCGCAATGAGGGGTTGCCGGTGACGCTGCCGGGGGCAGAAACGGCTGAATCCCAGGCTCAGCGCCAGGTGGTTGTGACGATAAATGCAGCTGGTGAGCTATCGGTGGGCAATCGACCGGTGAATGAAGCGCAGCTTTTAGAGGCGATTCAAACCTTGGGAACCCTGGCTGACGGTGGTCTTGTGGTGATTCGGGCTGACCAGTCGGTGAATTATGGTCGGGTGGTGGCGGTGATGGATCGCCTGCGATCGCTGCCGGGAGTGCAGTTGGCGATCGCGACTGAAGGTGGTTAACCCTAGGTGGTGCATAGGTTATTAACTCAGCGCTTGAGGTGATTGGATCTACTGCAACCAGAGGTTTGTTGCAGAATGTCTAGATTCAATAATGTTTAGGCGGAATGGCCCTTTCTACCTAGAGTTATGGTTGACGCTATAGATCATAGGGTTTAGTTCTGGACGATATGACGCTACAACTCATTACCCTGCCGGTGTGGCTGATATCACTGGTGCAGTTTGTGCTTGTGCCCGTTTGTTTTGTGTTGGCCTGGGGGTTGGTAGGGTTGATTGCTTGGAACTTGGTGACGGCTGTTCGAGATGGGGTTGCCCGAGCGACGGTAATGCATAAAATTCCCTGTGCTGGGTGTTGCTATTTCACTAACGACCATCGGCTTAAGTGTCCCCTCCATCCCAGGATTGCGCTTTCAGAGTCGGCCATTGACTGCACTGATTTTGAACATTCAGGGTTGGTTTAGAACAGGCTGTCGGTTAACCAAGGGAACGCCCTGGGGGCCGATTAAAGGCGGCTCCTTGGCTTGACGTTAGGACAATTCCGGCAACGAAAATGCCAAAGAATTTTGCTTTCTCGCAAAGGGCGCAAGCCTTGCGCCTCTACGGGGGGGTATCTAGGGATCTCCTTAGGGTTGTTCTGAGATGATCGGCACGACTCGGGTGATGGCCTCTTTGATGAAGGCTTTCATGACGGCATCGCGCTGGTTGAGGCGAAACTGCTGCTCGACCACGGCACCCATGCCGCCGTCGCCCCAGCTTTGATTTTGGCGAAAGTATTCTACAAAGCTTTTGCCGGCGATGCGGGTGAGGTAGGCCCCGCTGGCTCCTTTGAGGGCGCGCCCGGCTAGGACTGTAGCCAGGTTGGTTTGTAGACCTAGGGCCAGAAGGTCTACGGTTCCTTTGACTAAGCCTAGACCGGCCAGGGTTTTGGCGACCGATAGAGCTAGGGCTTTGCCTTCTTCTAGGCTGACCTCACAGCCGTAGACCTGGCTAAGCTCGACGACCATTTGGGCGTTGATGGCGGCGGTGGCTAAAAAGTCGAGGCCGGGTAGGGGGGTGATGGCGATCGCACCAGCCCCTAGCCACTGGTAGCGGTCGATGATGAGATCGGCCTGGGTTTGACGCTGGTGATCGATGACCTGTCGGGCCGATGCTCCGATCTGCTGGGTTTGGAGGAGCAGGTTGTCGGCCATGATGGTTTCCCCTTCTTGGCGGAGGAGGTCGGCCAGACGGGTCTGCAGGGGTAGAAGGTTGGGCCGCATTTGTAGCCAACCGCCGCCTACCTGGGGCAAGGGCTGGGGTAGGGCGGCTACGGCCACCAGGTCATTGGGGCTGAGGGGGGGCACCACGCGCGATCGCAGGCGCTCCAGCAGGGCATCCAAATCGGCTTGGGGATAGCGGTCGGCCTTATTCAGTACGACGAGTACCCGTTTACCCATGCCCATGAGGGACTGCAGTACGCTGTATTCTGCCTGGCGCAGGTCGTCATCGATGACGAATAGGACTAAATCTGCCTCGGCGGCGATGACTCGGGCGGCTTGTTCTCGCTCGGTACCGGCTACCCCGACTTCGGCAATGCCAGGGGTATCGATCAGTTGGATTGGCTGCGGTCCATTGGGCAGTTGCCAGGGATAGCTCTGCTGGCTCTGGGTGGTACCCATGGCGGCACCGACTTCACCGGCAGGTTGTCCCAGTAGCCCATTGATCAGGGCGGTTTTGCCGGCAGACCCGACGCCAAATACGGCAATGGTAAAGTCGCGATCGCCCTGGACTGACTGCAGCGCCTGAGCCTTTTGCTGAAGAGCCTGACGGGCCACCTGGTCTTGAATTTGTTCGACCTGGCGTTGGACAGCTTCTAGGTTTGCCGTGGCGGCGGCTCTGGCCTGGCGAGGGGCTTGGGGAAGTCGTTGCCGCCGTCGGGGACGTAAAAACGGCCCCAGTTGATAGATACTAAAACCGGTTGCCCCTAGCCCGGCAAGCACAATGGCCCCTAGCACTAGCCGAGCTAGGAGGGGCGATACCAGGGCCAGGGCGGTGTAGAGGCGCAGCAATGAGTCGGTCAGTAGGAGCAATGCCCCTAGCCCCAGCAGCAGTCCGACTAGAATGAACCCCCATCGCCACCGTGCCATACTTACCCTCAACCAATGGTGGTTTGTGAAGCATAGCGTAAGGTCAATTAAAAATGGCGTGGCAGGGAAATCCGATCAGATTTCTGCCATGGTAGTGGCCCTGAACCTGGGAACTGTTCCAGTGCAATGCCCCTACAAACCGGGGGTCTACAGATAGGATTTGGTATTAGAGGGTGTTTGAAAAGTCAAAGAGCGTCTCAGGTTATACCTAGGCCGTAGGCTAATGTCCTCAAAAATCAGTGTTTTTGCTGTCTCTTGGTGGCAAATCAGACCTGGGACAACCCTTTTCAAACACCCTCTTAGAGAGGATTGTGGGAAAATCGGTTGCTGCGGGCCGGTCGACCGCCATTTCCGCCGTTGCCGCCGTTCCCACCAC
>JAIXUR010000060.1 GCA_027483425.1 Cyanobacteriota bacterium
CCCCCTCAAACTGCTGTACCCCCTGCTCGAGCAGGAGTTTGGCATTGCCTTTAGCAAGGCCTACTACGCCCGCATTGGCGACAACCCCCGCAGCCTGCACGGGCGCGTCACCCGGCTGTTTGTCACCCCGCTGATTACCTCACTGATGGAGCTGTTTGGCTACCGCGACTATTTGCGCTACCTCGACGCCTATCGCTACCCCCTCTCCGGGGAGTTTGCCCTCTCCAGCGACCTGGCTCTGAACACTCGCATTCCCGGCAACTGGGGGCTGGAGGTGGGGCTCTTGGCCGAGGTCTACCGCAATGTGGCCCTCAAGCGCATCGCCCAGATCGACCTGGGTATTTTTGAGCACAAGCACCAGTCCATTGGCACCTCCTCCAACTCAGGGCTGCAAAAAATGTGCCGCGACATTTTGCAGTCGGTGTTTAGAACCCTGACCGAAACCGAGCAGGTGGTAATCGGCCCAGACCATATCCGCGCCCTGCGCATTAAGTACCGTCGCGAAGCTCAAAACCTGGCCCGCCAGTACTTTGTGGACGCCCGCTTCAATGGCCTAGAGTACGACCGCCACCAGGAAGAAATCACCATCGAAACCTTTGAGCGGGTCATTCTCGAAGCCGGTAATCAGTACCTCGAAGACCCCACCGGCACCCAGATTCCTGACTGGACCCGTGCCCTGGCGGTCATCCCCGATCTGCGCGAACAACTGCTCGACGCCATTCTGGCGGACATGGCGGAGGCGCGATCGGCCTCGGTCGCCGAGGCTGCGATCGCCTCGACGGTGATGGTTTAAGGACGTGAGTTCGAGAGCAGGCCTTCCCCTCCTTGGGAGGGGTGCCCGGAGGGCGGGGTGGGTCAAAACAGCGACAAAAATTGAGTTGCTGACTACTGATAAGCGCCTCCTTGGCTCAGACTGACCCACCCCTAACCCCTCCGAGGAGGGGAGAGTTAGCCTGCTTTTGCGAAGGAGAAAATTCTCCCGAACTCAGGTTTTAAGGAGAATTCTGGCGACGAACTACCCAAGCCTGTGGATTCCTTTTAAGGGCGCAGGGCTCTGCGCCCCTACCGGGGGGCTCTGTTTTTCTAAGCCGGTTTCTTTTGGGGTTTGACCTTGGTACTGCTGGTGCTGACGGGCATGGTGTTGCGGCTGCGCAGGGTGACATTCACCCCTTCGGTCGATTGTTCAAGCACCAGCAGGGGCGTGGGCTTGGCCTTTTGGTCCCAGTGCATGGAGGCGATCCGACCCTGGATCGTGGGCTGCCAGTGGGTCTCTTCGGCATCGGGGCTCATGAAGTTTTCGATGCAGTCGATCACCTGGCCAATGGTCGAGGAGGTGGCTTGGGTGGGCAGTTTAGCCAGCCTGATCTGAATGCGAAACAAAACCCGCTTTTTAGCCATGGGGTTATCGCTGAGCGAGTATTCCACATCAAAGATTTCATCCACCGCGCGGGGCTTGCTGGCAATGCCAATCAGCCCTTCCTCGGCTTGGCGAGGCCGCAGGGCCACGGTGATTTTTTGCTTGACCTTGACCTTCAGCTGGTTCACGATCGCCGCGTGGAAATGGTCTTCATCCATGCGCATGCGCAGGTAGTCGAGGTTAAACTCGCGGGAGTGAATCAGGTCAGGATTTTTCTCCATTTTGCTGATGGTGTTCAGCGCCAGCTTGACCTTTTTTTGCATCTCCTGGTTTTTGTAGGTTTCAAACTTAAGCTCCTTGACCAGGCGGCGAGTTTGCAGGTGAGAATACACCCCCAAACCGATCAGCAGTACCAGCAACCCCCCAGATCCCAACATCCAAGGGTTATCAAGCTGGGGCCGACCGGTGACGGGGGCCTGCGCCAGGGTTGAATGCACGAGAACTGGAGAGGTGATCATGATCGATGTGCACTAAAAATGTATCAGGTCTATGGTTCCCTTAAGCTGGTCTAAGTGATCGAAATCCGGAAAGAATTAAAAAGACTGCGCTAACGTTGTCGTCGATTTACGTAGTTATACGTAAATATAAAATGCGTTAGCGCCATGTCCGCATCGGACATGGCGCTAATTCTGACCCAGTCGATTTTGGTGTATGGCTGATCACCATTGGCCACCGAGTTGGCCTTGACCCTTGCTAGCGAAGGCTAGCCCTTGGAGCCAGAACCCCGGTGGCTACGGTCAGAGACTAGGGCAGTTCGGTGGTGCCCATCAGGTAGCGATCGCACTCCCTTGCCGCCCCACGGCCCTCATTGATTGCCCACACCACCAGACTCTGACCCCGGCGACAGTCCCCCGCCGCAAACACGCCCGGAATTGAGGTGGTGTACTGCTCGTGCTCGGCCTTCACATTGCTGCGGCCATCGCGCTCTAGACCCAGGGCATCCAGCAGGGGCTGCTCGGGGCCTAGAAAGCCCATGGCCAGCAGCACCACCTGGGCGGGGATCACCTTCTCGGTGCCGGGCACGTTTTGGGGCACAAACCGGCCACTCTCGTCCTTACCCCACTGAATCTGTACCGTGTGGACGGCCTTGACCTGGCCCTGGTCATCCCCTTCAAACTGGGTGGCGGTGGTCAGGTAGGCGCGGGGGTCGTCGCCAAACATGGCGGCGGCTTCCTCCTGGCCATAGTCCAGCTTGTAGACCTTGGGCCATTCGGGCCAGGGGTTGCCAGCGGAGCGGGTTTCCGGCGGCTGGGGCATAATTTCGACCTGGGTAACGCTGGTACAGCCGTGGCGAATAGACGTTCCCACGCAGTCGGTGCCCGTGTCGCCGCCGCCGATGATCACCACATCCTTACCCGCCGCCGAGATGTAGTGGTCGCCAGGCTGACCATCCAACACGGCTTGGGTGTTTGCCGTCAAAAACTCCATGGCAAAGTGGATACCCTGGAGTTCCCGACCGGGGATAGGCAAGTCTCGGGGGCGAGTAGAGCCGGTGCAGAGCACGACCGAGTCAAATTCCTGGAGCAGGGTTTCGGCGGGCAGGTCTTTACCCACTTCGGTGTTGCACACAAAGGTGACGCCCTCAGCCTCCAGCACATCGAGCCGTCGCTGCACCACCTGCTGCTTATCGAGCTTCATGTTGGGGATGCCGTACATGAGCAGGCCGCCGGGGCGATCGGCCCGCTCGTAGACCGTGACCCAGTGACCCGCCGAGTTGAGCTGGGCGGCGGCGGACAGCCCGGCGGGGCCAGAGCCGATCACCGCGACTTTTTTGCCGGTGCGCTGCTGGGGCGGGTTGGGGGTAATCCAGCCCGCCTCCCAGCCCTTTTCAACGATGGAGTACTCGATATTTTTGATCGTCACCGGGGGGCTGGTGATACCTAGGACACAGGAGCCTTCGCAGGGGGCGGGGCAGACGCGGCCGGTGAAGGAGGTGGAGGCATGGGTGGCGGAGGCGACGGGGGAGGCGGTGACGGGGGAGGCGGTGACGGGGAAGGCGGTGAGGGAGGTGGCGGCGAGGGC
>JAIXUR010000316.1 GCA_027483425.1 Cyanobacteriota bacterium
ATCGCTACAGTACTTCACATGGCTAGCATCCGAGCCGTAATGTAGGTCAAAGCACTTAGGACAATTCTGGCAAACTATACCTGGGACAACCCTTTTCAAACACCCTCTTAGCGTGATTGAAAAATATTTTGCACCATCTGGCCCTTACGGGCCGAGCGCGACCCATCGCCCAGGGCCACCCGATCCAGCTCCTCCACCTCGCCAGCCCCTAGCCACCATCCCAGCGCCCCCGTATTCTGCTCCGCTTGGGCCAAGGTCTTCGCCCCAGGAATGGGAATCGTGCCTTTGCAGAGGCACCAGTTGAGCGCCACCTGGGCCGGGGTCTTGTCGCGGCTGGCGGCGATCGCCCCCAGGGTATCGAGCAACGGCTGAATTCGCGGCAACAGCTGACGAAACAACACCCCTCGCAGCCCCGGCGGCAGATCCCCCTGGGTTGAATATTTGCCCGTCAGCAGCCCCAGCGCCAGGGGGCTGTAGGCAATCAAACGAATGCCCAACTGATCACACAACTCCTTCAGCCCCAGCTCCGTCACCGGATAGGTGGACAGCAGCGAATACTGCACCTGGAGCGTCGCAATGGGTATCCCCCGCGCCTGAAACCGCTGGTGGGCCAGCTTCAGCCGCTGGGGGCCAAAGTTCGACAGACCCACCGCTTTGACCTGCCCCTGGGCATAGAGATCCATCAGCCCGTCCAGAAAAGGCCCCTCCTGCCAGGGGGCATAGTTGGCCGTAGACCAATGCATCTGCACCAGATCAATGGGGCGACCCAGACGCTCCGCTGACGCCGCCCCCGCCCGCACCACCGCCCCTCGGGTCAGCCGCCAGGGATAGGCCGCCAGCTTAGTCGCCAGGCAGAGTCGGTCTCGATTGGGCCCGGTGTAGCCCTGGGCAAACTGGCCCAGCAGGGTTTCGCTGCGGCCATTGAGCCGCCCGGTGCCGTAGGAGTCACCGCTGTCAAACAGGGTGACGCCGTGACTGAGGCAGTGGTCAAACACCTGGCCCAGCTCGCCATCCATGGCTGGGTCATAGCCCCACAGCAGCCGATTGCCCCAGGCCCAGGTGCCGCAGCCCATCTCGGGCAGGGGGATCGGGGGCGATCGCCGATCGGTTTCAAGCAGAGCCATAGGGCAAGCCAAGGAGAAAGGGGCAATCCTATTATTTCAGGTCAGATAGCTCATTCCAGCTCAGATAGCTTATTCCAGCTCCGGCAGCCCTGGTTCTAGCACTTCGACCACCTGGGGCGGCAACTCTCTGACCAGATGCAGCCGAAAGGGGTCGGCACTCGCCGCCTCCACGTAGGCCGCTCGCAAAAAGGGACGGTACTCCTCCCGCCCCGCCAAATACACCTGGCTAAAGGCCACCACTAGCCCTCGGTTGACGCCTAGGGTCGTATCCAGGGCTTCGCCAATGCCCTCCTCCAGGGCTTCATCGATGTACAAAAAGCGGGTGGCCAGGTAGGTAAACTCAGGCCCGTGGGAGGAATTTTCGCCCAGGTAGAGGTAGCGGTCATCGCCGTGCAGCCAATTAAAAGCCGCGACCTGCTGGGGCACCACCGGGGCCAACAGGTCGACCTCGCCACCCAGCAGCATCACCGGCACCGTCACCCCCGCCAGGCCTTGGGGGCCAAACAGGTTAGACACCGGGGCCAAGGCCATGACGAGCCGAACGCGATCGTCCTGGGTGCCCTGGGCCAGGCGCGCCATCGCGGCGGCATCATCCTGCAACTCTAGGGCCCGGCACTCCAGCACCATGGCCGCATCCACCAGCAGATTGGCGGCGGGGTCGCAGCGCTCGGCCAGGCGCTCGAAGTCGATCGTCGCCCCCCCCAAGGCCAGGGCCGTGTAGCCCCCAAAGGAGTGGCCCACCGCCGTCACCCGGCTGACATCCAGGCGGCCTTCAAACTGGCTGGCGTTGAGACGCTCGAGCTCATCCAGCAAAAAGCTGACATCGAGGGGACGATCTAAAAAGTCTGCGGCCAGAAAGGTTTCATTGTCGAGCCCGGTGAGCAGGGCCTCCTTTTGGGTGCTGTTGCTGCCCACGTGCTCGGGCAGCGCCACCGCAAACCCGTGGGAGGCCACATGGGTCGCCAGGGCGAAGAAACTGGTGCGACTGTCGCCCAACCCGTGGGAGATGACCACCACAGGCAAGGGGCCAGGGACAGCGGCCATATTCTCGGGTACAAATACATCGGCGGGGTAGGTGCGTTCCCGGCTGGCATCCACCAGGGTCAGCGACACTTGACGGGTGCCGTAGGGGCCGGGCTGGGTCAGATCGGGCAGGGCGGCCAGGTCAATGGGGGGCGGCAGGGCGGCATCGGCCTCAGACTGCTCCGTAATGGCCGCCACGATCGCCTGGGTCGATCGCACCTCATCGTTCACCTGCCGCGCGACGATCAGGCCCTGGGCCAGATTCAGCCGCATATTGGCGGTGGGGAAGTGGCTCACCACGTCAATCAGCGAAATCTCTCCGTCCGCCGCCGCCGCCACGATCGCGGATCGCAACGCCAGCCGCCCATTCAACCCGGCGTCGGTTTGGATCAGCTTGCCCAAAAATTGCAGGCTGCGATCGCCCATGGGGCTATTAAACCACTGTGACACCGGCACCACATTGATCGACTTACTCGTGTTCAGCGCCAAGCGCAGATTATCTAGTTGGGCTGGGCTGAGCCGCCGCAGAAAGGGCTCGAGGTGCTGATCAACTGTGCCGGTTTGAGCAAAGGTTTCTAGCGACTCGACCGCAATCGACCGGCTAAAGGTGCCCAGATCGAACACCACATTGTCAGACGCTCGGCCCGGCAGGGCTAGACCCAGGGCCGTACATAGGCCCAGAACTAGAGCCAAGAGACGCTTTAGGGGGCGCTTTAGGGAGCGCTCTGGGGGCAGAGTTAGGGGGCGATCGCGAATGACCATAGAGCAGCCAGGCGGTAATAAAGGATCGATGCCTGCATTTTCCCCTAAAAGCCTCTAGAAGTCCTAGAAATCGGGATATCAATTTAAAGCGAGACATCGTCAAACGGCTTTGTATGGGGGACTACGGCCCCGACCACCAGGGAGTGAACTCCCTGGCTCATGGCTAAAGTCTGCTAAAGCAGACTGGATGACCCAGCCCATAATCTTCTTTAGAGGGTGTTTGAAAAGGGTTGTACCAGGTCTAATTTGCCACCGAGAGGCAGCAAAAACGCTGATTTTTGAGGACATTAGCCTACGACCTAGGTATAACCTGAGACGCTCTTTGACTTTTCAAACACCCTCTTAGAGGATTTCTGCTTTGAGCCTTGGACTAGACGCCCAAGGCTGAGCGGCGAGTCAAGGCTATCGGCCTCTCAACGAGTCCACCCTAACTGGGGTAGCCTGCCCCTACGGACTCCCGGAGGCTAAGCCAGGGTGAACCTCCGGTGGGGTTGCCTCTGGGGTTGCCTCTGGGGTTGTCGCTGAAAATGGGTCAAGGTCGGCCAGATCCTCCGCCTGGGGATGGAAGTATTCGTAGATCTGCTGGGCGAGCTGGGGGCCAATGCCCGGCACGGTGGCCAACTGCTCGGGGCTGGCATCGCGGATATAGTCGATGGAGCGAAAGGCGGCCAGCAGCTCCTTCTGGCGGTGCTGGCCCAGGCCGGGAATTTCAGACAGGCGCGATCGCCGCATTCTATCCGTGCGCTTTTGGCGGTGAAAGCTGACGGCGAAGCGGTGAGCCTCGTCGCGCAGGCGGCGTAGGAGCTGCACACCGGGCTGATCGGCCTCCGTCTGGAGGGGCTGCGATTCACCGGGCAAGAAGATTTCTTCCCGCTTTTTGGCCAGGCTGACCACGGTTAGATCCTGGAGCAGGTTCATGTCCTTGAGCACCGCCACCACCGCCGACAACTGGCCTTTGCCCCCGTCGATCATGACCAGGTCGGGCCAGTCGGGGTTGCCGAGGCGGGGTTTGTCGGGGTCGGTGGCGTAGCGGCGAAAGCGGCGGCGAATCACCTCAGCCAGGCTGGCAAAGTCATCGGAGTGGCCCGCCCGGATCTCGGGGTTTTTGATTTTGTAATGGCGGTAGTGCTGCTTGGCGGCCATGCCATCCACAAACACCACCTGGGAAGCGACGGCATCAGAGCCCTGAATGTGGGAGATATCATAGCCTTCGATGCGCTTGGGCAGATCGGGCAGATCAAGGGCGATCGCCAGATCTTGCAAGGCCTGAATATTGCGATCGGCGGCAGCCTGGGTGCGGGCCAGCTCGTACTGGGCGTTGCGCTCCACCATGTCGATCAGGTCGGCCTTGGTCTGGCGCTGGGGCACCTCCACCGAGACCTTGCGGCCCCGCCGCTGGGTCAGGTAGTCCGATAAAATTTCGCTCTCCGGCAGCTCATGCTGGGCCAAAATCACCGCCGGTATCTCCACCGCCTCCACGGTCTGGTAATGATTCTCCAGCACCCGCTGGAGAATGTCTCCCGGCGTCCCGGCCTCGGCATCGGCCACAAAGCCCAGCCGCCCCACCAGCCGCCCGGCCCGCACCTGAAAGATCTGGACGCAGGCGTGCTTGCCATCGCTGGCCAGGGCGATCGCATCCCGCGAGATCGTATCGTCGGGCAGGGCTACCTTTTGATCGGCGCAGAGTCGTTCCAGCCCGCGAATTTGGTCGCGCAGCCGAGCGGCCAGCTCAAACTTCAGCTCCTCGGCGGCCTTCTCCATCTGGGCCGTGAGAATGTCCACCAGCTCCGTGGTGCGACCCTGAAATATCATCACCACCCGTTGCAGGGTCTTGTGGTAGTCGGCGGGCGAGATCAGCTGTTGGCATACCCCAGGGCAGCGGCCAATGTCGTAGTTGAGGCAGGGGCGATCGCGGTGCACGGGCTGGGGTCGCTGGCGCAGCGGAAAGATCCGCTTCACCAAACTCAGGGTGCTGCGCAGCAGGCCCACATCCACGTAGGGACCGTAGTAGCGATCCTTGAGGCTCTTCCGTCGCTTGCGGGTGATGAAAATACGGGGGTAGTCCTCGGACCAGGTGACGCAGAGGTAGGGGTACTTCTTGTCATCCTTCAGCAGCACATTGAAGTGGGGCTGATTTTGCTTGATCAGGTTGGCCTCTAGGGCGAGGGCCTCGGCCTCGGTGTCGGTGACGATGAACTCGATCTCGGCAATTTGCATCACCATGACGGCAATGCGAGGCATGTGACCATGGAAGTCGCGAAAGTACGATCGCACCCGCGTGCGCAGACATTTAGACTTGCCGATGTAGAGGGTCTGGTCGCGGCTGTCCTTCATAAAATAGACCCCCGGCTCCTTGGGGATCTCTTTTAGCCGAGTCTCTAGCCGCTCGGGGTCGTTAACCAGGGTATGGGGCTGAACCGTAGAACTCACGGGTAACGCTGGGGGCTAAACCTTTGTACTAACCAGGATAGCGGTAAACCCTCCCGCTAGGGTTAACAGCAGCCTTAGGTCAGAAAAGACGCCATGTGGGCGATCGCATCTTCCAGCACCTCCGGCGGGTGCACCAGGGCCAGGCGAACATAGCCCTCGCCCGCTTTGCCAAAGCCAATGCCGGGGGCCAGAGCCACCCCAGTGCGCTCGACCAGGCGTAGACAAAACTCCCTAGAGCGATCGCCCCAGGGCTCGGGCAGCGGTGCCCAGATATACATGGTGGCCTCGGGCACCGGCACCGCCCAGCCGATCCGATCTAGGGCGGCGACGGCGGCGTCGCGTCGCTGGCGAAAGGTGTCGATCATGTGGTGGACGGTATCTTGGGGGCCGGTCAGGGCAGCGATCGCCCCCCGCTGAATGCCGGGATACTGGTTGAAATCTACACTGGCCTTGACCTGGCGCAGGGCCGTGATCAGCTCAGCGTTGCCGATCGCATAGCCCACCCGAAAGCCACCCATGTTGTAGGACTTTGACATGGTGAAAAATTCAACGGTGCAGGTCTTGTCAGGGTCGGCCTGGAGCGCTGACACCGCCGGCTGGCCCGTAAAGGTGAGGTCAGCGTAGGGAAAATCGTGGGCCAGCACCAGGTTGTGCCGCTGACAAAAGGCCACCGCCGTTTGCCAAAAGGCCAGGGAGGCCGTGGCGGTGGTGGGGTTATGGGGGTAGCTCAGCACCATCAGCCGCGACTGCTCCAGCACCGCCGGGGGAATATCCTCAAAGCGCGGCAAAAACCCATCCTCCGGGTTCAGGGGCATGGGGTAGATCTGCCCATTGGCCAGGTAGACGCCCCCGGCATGGGACGGGTAGCCGGGGTCCATCAGCAGGGCAAAATCACCGGGGTTGAGAATGGCCAAGGGCAGATGGGCGGTACCCTCCTGGGAACCAATCAGCAGCAGCACCTCGGTTTCAGGATTCACCGCCACGCCAAACTTGTCGGTGTACCAGCGGGCCGCCGCCTGGCGAAACCCTTGGGTACCCGAAAACAGGCAGTAGCCGTGGGTGGTGGGGTCGGGCAGGGCAGCGGCGATCGCCTCAAGCACGTGGGGCGGGGTGGGCAAGTCTGACGACCCCAGGGACAGATCGACAATGGGCTTGCCCAACGATCGGGCAAGAAACTTGGCCCGATCCATATCGGCAAATACGTTGGCCTGGAGCGGCCTCATGCGCTGGGCAATTTGCATTTTTGTAGGGGCGGAGCGGCGGGGTTGGGTATCGCCTAACGACAATACCCTCAGGTTCTAAGGATTAAACACATAGTGGGAGATGGGAAATTGGTGCCACGCCTAGGGGCACCGATTTCCATCCCTGGACAACTATAGGCGGGAACTAATCGAGTTTATCGATCTGGGCCCGCAGCGCCTCTAGCTCAGCATCGACCTCCACCGCCTCAGGGGCCGCCTCAGGGGCTGGAACAGCGGTCTCGGCGGCGGGTAGCTGGCCCTGGTCAACGGTGCCGCCCGAGAGCTGCGCCTTCATGGCGGCCAGTTCTAGATCCACATCGCCCCCGGCCTCGAGGGAGGCAAACTGGCTCTCGAGGTCAGCCCCAGCTAGCTCGGCGGCGGCCTGGGAGGTCGCTTCCATTTGCAGCACCTTTTCTTCCATGCGCTCGAAGGCGGCCATGGCGCTGCCGGTGTTCATGCGGCTGGTGGTATTTTGCAGCTGTTCATTGGCCTTGGCGGCACTGGCCCGAGCCTTGAGCATGTCTTTTTTGGTTTTGGCCTCCGACAGCTTGCTCTCCAGGCCAATCAAGTTGCGCTTGAGCTGCTCTACGGTGCCACTTTGGCTATCCAGCTGCCCCTTGAGGGCCGCCGCCGTTTCAGCCTGAGTCTTTTTGCGGAGCAGCGCCTGCTTGGCCAGCTCTTCGTCACCCTTTTGGAGGGCAAGCTGGGCCCGCTGCTGCCATGTGTTGGCCTCGTTGTTGGCCCGCTCGTACTGCTGCTGTACGCGCTTCTGGCTGGCGATCGCGCCCGCCACCGCCTGGCGCATCTGCACCAGGTCCTCCTGCATGTCGATAATGGCTTGGTCTAGGATTTTTTCGGGATTTTCTGCCGAACTCACCGCCGCATTTAGGTTAGAGCGAACCACTCGGCTAACGCGATCAAATAACCCCATGATGTGCTGCTTCCTTCTCTAATGGTGTTGCGATGGTCTTTACCTAGTTTACAGAAAGTCAGGGGGATCGGGCGGGGAGAAGAGGGTTGAAGGCGTGAGGTTGGGTTAAGGTTCAAAATTCAAAGTTCAAAATTCAGGCCAATCCTCCCTCACCCCCTCACCCCCTCTACTCCAACTCCTCCCCCTGCCACTTCAGCACGGACGCATTCACCCCCTGCTCGCGCTTCAGCTTGGCGTCTTGCTCAAACCACTGGGTAATCTGTACGGCGGTGAGGGCGGCGATGGGGGTACCGGTATCGGCGGCGATTACCCGCAGCAGTTTGGCGGTGGAGATGGTCAGCCGGGCCAAAAATTTCTCTGGGGATGACAGCAGCGCTTTGTCTACCTCCGCCGATTCTTCTGGCGTGAGGAACTGAAGGGATTGGTCAAGCATGGGGGTACCTGGGGGTAAGCGTCTTCCATCTAATAAACTATCTTGACCTAGGGGACTGAACTCAGCCTTGATTATCCCTAGGCAACGGCGTAACGAAAGCTCAGGGTGGCCCAGCGATCGTGGTGGAGGGCATAGTAGTCGGGGGCAACGGGTTTATCCTCGGCGGCGGGGGCAACCGCTAAATCTTGCAGCAGGGCTTCGGCCAGTTTGAGGGCCTGGGGCACCGGGCGAAAGCCGGTGGCCAAGGAGGGCGGAGCGTCCCTCAGCACGGCGAGGCAGCGCTCCAGGGGCTGGGTGCTAAAAATAGTGTGGGCTTCAACCCAGATCGCAGCGCCCGGCATGGCCCAGCCCGTGTCGTCGTTGGGAAGGGTCACCATTTGCCCTGGAGCCAGGGGGGCGATGCTCTGGGACATTTGAAGCGTCGCCTCGGCCACATCCCCAGGGGCTGGATTGGGCTGGGTGATCAGCGCAATGCAATCGCCTCGGCTGTCAAAGCTGATCCACAGCATGTGTAGGGATTGGGCTGAGCCGTTGATCAGGCGATAGCCCACCCGGCTATCGCGGGATAGCAGCAGGGACTCGGGGGTGGTCAGGGCCTTCTGGGCTTGGCGAATGGACAGGGGCCACACCCCAGGAGCAGGGCGCTGAGTGGTCTGCACTAGGATCGGCTTGGGCTTAGGCTGTATGGTCTCCAGCAGAGCAGCGGCCCTGAGCCGGGAGGCCGAACGGTTTTCGGTGAGCCGCACCAGCTTCAGGGCCAGCAGGGTTTGTAGGTAGGGGGTAAGTCGATTGACAGCGGTTTTAACGGCCTCGTCCTTGGCCAGCAGGGTGCCGGGGAGCAGGGTGCGGTTGGGGGCGAACAGCCCGTAGCTGCTTTCGGCAGGGCGATCTCCCCCCTGGGAGGCTCCCTGAGCATCGCCCCCTGTCCTAAGGCTGTCCACCGCTCCCGGCAGGGCCGCTGTCAGGGTCGGGGCAGGACCCATGGGCAACCGCCCAAACAGGCAATCGGCCGACCTTTCACCGGCTGGGGCCGAGGTGACAAAGGGAATGTTGGCCAGGGCACTGGTGGCGTCTACCCGCTCCACCCGCTTGAGCTGGCTGTCTAGGGCCACCACCAGGTCAATGGCCTGGGGCAGCACGCGCACCTGCTCGTACACCGGGGTGCCCCCCAGGGTCAGCGGTGAAATTCCGGCCCCAGGCTTCGCCACCGCCCTCAATCCAGTGCGAGATTCCAGGCGGAGGGCGACGGTGCTCCCAGCGGTGGTTTCTGCCACCAGACGAGCACCAGGCTGCAGGTAGCGCAGCACCAGGGGGGGCACTCCCCCGAGCCACAGCGAGAGGGGCCGGTCTTCGCCCGCCATGGGTAAAACCACGCCCTCTGCCGGAGCCATTTGGGCGGGTAGACCGTAGGCCGATAGCCCAGCGCGGGAAAGGCGATCGCTGAGGATGGGCTGCTGATCGGCCCCCACCCACCGCTGTAGGCGCTGCCCAGCGCGCTGCATCAAGAGCTCAGGGTCAAGGGCAGGCTCAGTATCCCACAGGCTTTGGGTGAGGGCGTAGGTAAAGACGCCAGCGCTAAACCCCTCCCAGACACTCTCTAACACCAGGCGATCGACAGCGGCGGCGCGCAGCAAGAGACCTGGCCAAGGGGCGGCCAAATTGAGGGGATCGTCACCCAGAGCCTGGGGTAGCAGCCCCGTGGGTACCGTGGGGCGCGATCGCACCCGAGAGTTTCCCCAGCGCAGGTAGCCCGTATCCTGACAACCCGCATCGATCACCGTGGTCAGGTTAGCGGTGGCCAACTGGCCCAGGCGCTGGGCGATCTCAGCCTCCAGGACATCGCCCAGGGCTGGGCTGTCCTCGCTGGGCAAACGGCTGTCCACGGTCACCCAGGCAGGATAGATCTGCCCTAGCGGCGTTCCCTGGACCCGCACCTGACTGCCATAGCCGCTGAAGTGCACCAGCACCACATCGTCCGGCTGGGCCTGCTGCACCAGGTGCTCATCAATGGCGGTCAAAATACCAGTGCGAGTGGCCTCCTGGTTCGTCAGGGTGACCACATTGGAGGGCTGAAAGCCAAACCGATGCACCAGCAGCTGGCGCTGGAGCTCCACATCGGTGAGACAGCCCTTGAGGGCAACGTTCTGGACTACACCGGGGTCTAGGGCGCGATCGGGGTAGGCGTTAATGCCAATCAGGAGGGCGAGTTTTCGACGGGCAGGCTTCGCCAGGGCTTGGGCATACTGGTTAGAGGATGCCAGCAGGGCCGTGCCACCTATCCCCAGGGCCCCTAGGGCCAACCCAGCCTGCTGCAAAAATGCCCGTCGATTTAGTCTCACCGAGTTGATTGTGTCCTACTAGCTGACAGCTTCGGGAACCCGCATGGCTTTGGCCAACTCTGCGGCAACCTCGGGCCGAGAAAACTCGGGCGGGGGTAGCTCACCCCGGCGCAGCATTTCCCGTACCTTAGTGCCCGACAGGTGAATCCGCTCTTCCTGAGTGCTGGGGCTAGTTTTTGAGGTCGCCATGCCCCCGGTGCGGGTGCAATAGAAGGCGTGCTCAAAGTTCATCGGCATAATGCCAAGCTCGGCGGGCTCAAACTCATTGAAGATATACTGAGCGTCGTAGGTGCCGTAGTAGTCACCCACCCCAGCGTGGTCGCGGCCCACGATAAAGTGGGTGCAGCCATAGTTCTTGCGGATCAGCGCATGGAAAATCGCTTCCCTAGGCCCAGCGTAGCGCATTGCGGAGGGATTGATCGCAAGAATGACTCGATCCTGGGGGAAGTAGTGTTCCAGCATGATCTCGTAGCAGCGCATGCGCACATCGGCGGAGATATCGTCGGACTTGGTCGCGCCCACCAGCGGGTGCAGAAACAGACCGTCAACGGTTTCTAGGGCACATTTTTGAATGTACTCGTGGGCCCGGTGAATGGGGTTGCGGGTTTGGAAACCCACGACTGTCTTCCAGTTGCGATCGCGAAACAGGGCCCGTGATGCCGCCGGGTCAATCTGGTAGGTGGGAAACAGGGGATGAGGGTCGCGCTGGAGCAGCCACACGGGGCCTGCCAAGTTGATCGCCCCCTGCTCATAGACCACCTTCACACCGGGGTGCGCCTCTTCGTCAGTGCGATAGACGTTAATCGCCTCGTGGGCTTTGTCGTAGGTGTATTTCTCTTCGAGTTCCAGCACGCCCACAAAGCGCCCGGTGGGGTCATCTAGGCGCACCAGGGTCCCTTCCTGCAGGGGGGCCGCGATGTCTTCGCTTACCGATAGGGTCACCGGGATGGCCCAGGGTAGCCCGTTGGCTAGGCGCATATCCGTCACTACGGTGTCGTAGTCAGCCTTGTTCATAAACCCATCCAGGGGGCTAAAGCCACCGATGGCAATCATGACCAGGTCAGAAAACGCCCGCTCATCCAGGCTGACCCGCGGTAGCCCATCGGCCTTGTCTAAAAATAGAGCTTCCTTTTCGGCGGTGGCCAAGCGATTGATCAGGGTACCGCCGTGGGGGGCAATGCCTTCTATCTGTCGTGTCATTGAGATACCGTTGCCTTCTGCTGAGATGGAACAAAGGGGAACTAGAGGTTGGGTCAGATGACGTTAGCCAGAGGTACACCGTTGACCAGCCCAAGATCAAGCGCTCACTGCCCCTGCC
>JAIXUR010000065.1 GCA_027483425.1 Cyanobacteriota bacterium
ACAGTGTTAAAACAAGAGCACAAACTTCAAACGAAATCTGCAAGCTTTGCCTGTTTATTGAAAAATTCTTACTTTAAGTTTATCACGCAATTCTTAAGATTGACAGTAAATACTATGGCAACGTGACATCCATGTCCTCCCCCCTGGGGAGGAGCCATCGTCCACCGCCATGCTTGCTCCGATCATCCCACTATATCCCTCGATCTAGGGCCGCCTAAGGTTTCGCCTCAGGGGCGAAACCACTACTGGGCCGTGATCCCAGGGTCAGCCGCGATGAAAGTCCTCAGTTTTTGCCCCTACTCCCGCTGGGGTTGTCTTAAAATGAGGATAGAATATGTAAAAATTCGTAACTTTACCGTTTTGCCGGGGTCTATGACTTCAGTAACCTCTCTTTTTTCGCCGGTTGAGTCCGACCTTGACCTGATGACCCAAAATCTAAAAGGGTTAGTCGGGTCACAGCACCCCATTCTGTCAGCGGCGGCAGAACATCTATTTGGTGCGGGGGGCAAGCGGCTGCGCCCTGCCATCGTTTTGCTGATGTCTAAGGCCACCCTACCGGGGCAAGAGATTACGGCCAAGCACCGCCGCCTAGCCGAAATCACTGAAATGATTCACACGGCCAGCCTAGTGCACGACGACGTGGTAGACGAAGCTGCTGTGCGCCGAGGGGTTCCTACGGTGCACAGCAGCTTTGGCAACCGCATTGCGGTGCTGGCGGGAGATTTTCTGTTTGCCCAGGCGTCGTGGTACTTGGCCAATCTCGACAATCTGCGGGTGGTTAAGCTGCTCTCCCAAGTGATTATGAACCTGGCCGAAGGCGAAATTCAGCAGGGCTTAAACCGCTTTGATACCGGCTTTTCCATTGAGGCCTATCTCGAGAAAAGCTATTTCAAAACAGCGTCACTGATGGCCAACAGCGCCAAGGCGGCAGGTGTCCTCAGCGAGGTGCCCGAAACCGTTGTCGATCAGCTCTACGGCTACGGTCGCCACCTGGGCCTGGCCTTTCAGGTGGTTGACGACATTCTTGACTTCACGAGTTCCGATGAGGTGCTGGGCAAACCCGCCTGCTCCGACCTCAAAAGCGGCAATCTCACGGCTCCCGTGCTCTACGCCATGGTCGAGCATCCCTTTCTAACCACCCTGATTGAGCGGGAGTTTTCCGAAGCCGACGACTTTGATCAGGCGATTGATCTGGTGCACCGCAGCAGCGGCATTGCGCGATCGCGGGAGTTAGCGGCTAGCCATGCCCGTCAGGCGGCCGACTGCCTAGAGCACCTGCCCCCCTCCTCGGCTCGGCAGGCCCTCCAAGACCTCACCAGCTACGTGCTGCGGCGCATTGCCTAGGCACAGGGCGGCCATGGTTCACCCTAGGGCTGATGCTGACGCGGTGACGCGAGATCCCCAGGTGATCTGCTTGGGGGAAGCCCTGGTGGATCGCATCGTGGCCCCACTCGCCTCAGCGGGAGCAGTGGCCCCTTGGGTAGATTATCCCGGCGGCGCTCCGGCCAACGTGGCCACCGCCCTGGGCAAGCTAGGTACGGTCGCTGGCTTTCTGGGCTGCCTGGGGCAAGATCCGCCGGGAGACGCGGTGCTAGCGGCCCTGGTGGCAGCTGGCGTCAATTGTCAGGGGGTACAGCGGTGCGCCGCCCCCACCCGGGTGGTGCTAGTCCAGCGCAATGCCCAGGGCGATCGCCAGTTCGTAGGCTTTAGCCAAGGGCACGCCGCAGACTTTGCCGATGGGGCCCTAGAGGCCCGTGCCCTACCCGAGCCGTGGTTTGAACAGGCCCGTTACCTTGTGATGGGCACCCTGGGCTTGGCCACCCCTGGCCTCGGCCAAAGCATGGAGCAAGCCTTGGTCTGGGCCCGACGCTACGGTGTCATGACCGTGGTCGATCTCAACTGGCGATCGCCCTTTTGGCCCCGACCTGACCAAGCTCGCGATCGCATTCTGCCCTTTATTCACGCCGTCGATATCCTCAAGCTCAACCAGGAAGAAGCCGACTGGCTCTTTCACACCCAGGCCGCGAGCCAGATTTTACCCACCCTCGATCGCGCTCAGCTGGTGCTGATTACGGGCGGGGCCGCCGGGTGCTGGTATGCCACACCCACCAGCGAGGGCCATGTGCCCTCCTTTGCCGTGCCCTGCCTAGAGACGACTGGTGCGGGCGATGCCTTTTTGCCCGGACTCCTCCATGCCCTGGGCCAGAGCCCAGAGCCAACACTGCCCGAGGGAGATAGACTGGTACGCGCCATTCGGTACGCCAACGCCACCGGAGCACTCACCACCACCCAGGCGGGAGCCATGGCCGCCCAGCCCCAGCCAGAGGCGGTAGACAATCTCCTCCACACAGGTGGCTTCCTCGGTTAGCGTGTTCCAACTCAACACCTATCCGGGATTTCACCGCGACCGGCCCAACGGGCTGAGTTCGCGTCCCCGATTGGATGCGATGGCCCGCTCTGAGCCCCCTACCGCGATCGCCCCTGGCAGGAATAACAACCCTGGGACAAGGTAGACTACGCTGCAAAGGTAGCTCTCTGGACAACACCATGGGCCAAGAAATTGAGCGCAAGTTTTTGGTGGTGGGCGACGGCTGGCGCCGGGTCGCCCAAGGGCAGTTAATGTGCCAGGGTTACATTCCCACCCAGGACAAGCGCACCGTGCGGGTGCGACGGGTGGGCGATCGCGCCTACCTCACCCTCAAAGGCCCCGCGGTCGGTCTAGTCCGGCCTGAGTTCGAGTACCCTATTCCCGTCGACGATGCCCAAACAATTCTAGAGACCCTTTGCCAACCACCCCTGATTGAAAAAACCCGCTACCGCTTGCCCTTGGGAAACCTCCTGTGGGAAATTGACGAATTCCTAGGCCTCAACCAAGGCTTAATCGTTGCGGAAGTCGAACTCACCAGCCCCGACCAGCCCGTCCCCCTACCGGACTGGGTCGGCACCGAGGTCAGCCACGACCCCCGCTACCAAAATTCCAACCTAGCCCGCCACCCCTTCACCACCTGGAATACCTAGAACCCACTAACGGACTTCCAGGCAATTAACCATCCCAACCCCAAACTGCAAGGAAAGTCCTACCTGGAGGCTGACATTTGGGGACAATTGAAATTTTGACAGTCCCGTAGGGGCGAACCGATGTGTTCGCCCCCATCTCCGCCGTGGAGAAATTTGCCTTGGGTAGCAGGCTCGATGCCGAGGATAGGTCAGACACAGGGGTCTGCCCCTACTCACCCACCCGCTTCCCCGGGGCTCGGACAACGGCAAATACTGCCTCCCCCGCCACTGGGTGGGCCGCCGCAGAGACGATAAACCAATGCGAACCACAGCGGCCAGATCGGCCAGGGGCGACAGCCAAAACGCCCAGGATCCCGGTACCCCCTTGAGATCGTAGGCAGAGGCCACCGCGACCTGCATGCCAAAGCGGATCAGGAGTAACCCTGTATTCACCAGCAGCAGCAGTTGTAGCGGCAGTGACCAGGCGGCGGGCCAACCCCGGTGCAGTCCCCAAAGCCCAGGCACTAATAGCCAGGGCAATCCCTGCACCAAAGCTAGAAACACCCAATCCGACCAGATCTGAGCCGTCGGAGCCGCGTCCTTCAAATCCAGGGATCGACCCCACTCGCGCCAGGTCTCAGCCATTCCCTCGTACATCCGCACCTTCAACAGGCGGCTACCATCCCAAAAGCCCACCTTGGCACCCTGGGCCGCCGCGTAGCGAGCTAGGGTGACGTCATCACAGAAGGAAGCCGAGGCCGATCGATAGCCATCGAGTTGAGCCAGCAGCGATCGCCGCACCATAAAACATTGACCGTTGGCCATGACCCGCTGGGGGGCCCCATTGGGGCATCCTGCTGGGCCAAACCGATACACCAGGGTCATGAGCAGGGCCGGTTGTAGCCAAAACTCGCCGGGCTGCTTAAGAATGAACTGGGGCGCTAGCGAAACCAGGTCGTAGCCATCCTGCTCCATGGCCAGCGCCAGTGCCGCCACTAGACCAGGCTGGGGATAGGTATCGGCATCAATCCCTAACACCCAGGTACTCGCCTCGGCTGTGTGACGAAAGCCGTAGTCTAGGGCCCAGGGACGCCCGACCCAGCCCGAGGGCAGGGGGTCGTCCTGCAACCAGCGCAGGCGCGGGTCATTTTCTTGGTAGTCGCTAACCACGGCCTGGGTGCCGTCGGTGGAGCGGCTGTCGACCACTAGAACCTCGCGCACCTCATAGCCCTGACGGGTGAGCCCATCTAGACAAGGACGCAGGCGATCGGCCTCATTCAGAGTAGGTACTACGACCGAAACCGTGCCGAGTTGTTCAAGGGTAGCCTGCGCTGGA
The DNA here is from genome assembly GCA_027483425.1 of Cyanobacteriota bacterium. Lineage (GTDB taxonomy): Bacteria > Cyanobacteriota > Cyanobacteriia > Phormidesmidales > Phormidesmidaceae > Nodosilinea. Next base: position 4,334 of record JAIXUR010000065.1, read on the forward strand.
GCCAGGGGTAAGCGTCGAAACGGCCCCTGGAGCAGACGGGACAATAGCACCGCTACCATGGGCAGCTGCGCTAT
>JAIXUR010000605.1 GCA_027483425.1 Cyanobacteriota bacterium
AAACCGGCGGCGAACTCAAAGCGGGTCATGCTGCGCTGACCACGGAAGGTGCGGTCGGGGTAACCCTGAATACAGCCGTAGTTTTCAACCAGGCTTTGCAGCGCTTGGAAGGCCCAGTCGGAGGGCAGCACGTCGGTAAGTTCCGACACGCTGGTAATTTGAGCCAGTTGAACCGACTCTGAATCGAAGCTGCTGACCTGGGTGGTCGCACCGGTCTCAGTGGCGATCGCAGCACCGGACATAGCCACCGCCGCGCCTAGAGCAGCGGGTACCGCCAGCAAAGATTGCCAAAATAACTTAGCCATGATCGTAGTTTCTCCTCACACCTTTATCTATAGACAGATTAAAAGCTGGGTCTGTTCAAAAGACACCGTTGTCCCAAACCCTGCTTAGCTGATGCAATAACAGCACGAAAACAACTGGGGCTACAAGTCCACAGACTACAAATCCGCAGCTGTTAGCTGTCGGCTCATGCAATTTCTGCATCGAAGTCAAGCTTACGTGAGGCAGCTTAGGATTAAGCGAAGGCAGGATTAAGCCTGAGCCCTCAAAGCCATTAAAGGTGCATTAAGGGATGTGGGGCGATCGCAGCGTTCTGTTAGTTCAGCGTGAACTACCCCAGGGTAGAGATGATGTCTGCCAGGGCAAAATCTTTTTCGGTTAGTCCGCCAGCATCGTGGGTGGAGAGGGTGATGGCCACGCGGTTATAGGAAATTTGCAGATCAGGGTGGTGTCCGGCGGCTTCGGCTGGTTCTACCAGTTGGTTGACAAAGCCAACCGCCGCCACAAAATCTTTGAAGGTACGGGTACAGGTGATGGTCTTGCCGCTGAGGCTCCAGTCGGGGAGCTGGCTCAGCTTGGCTTGAATGTCGCGATCGCTCAGCAGGGTAGCCATAGGTTTAGGAGTGGGGTAAGCGTTACCCCTTCATCTTAGAGGCGCAAAAGGGTGAATTCGGGAGCCAGGAGCCAGGAGTCAGAATTCAGGAGCCAGAATTGAGGGGCCAGGAGTCAGACCGGAAGGGTGGGCTAGACTCGGGTATTTATGGCCTGATCGTGTCATTTTGCGCTTTGAATTGCCCTTTAAAAGCTATCCGCCCCTGCCAGGGGAAGCAAGCTTCCGGGGCAGGGGCGGTCTAGTTGGATCTTAGGTTGAACCTGACTGCCGGAGGAAACTCTGTTCAGCCAACTTCGAGAGCTTAGCTAGTTGCCGAAGCAACCAACACTGAAGCTAGAGTACAGCCCCGGCGCACAGCCGGCTGATCTCAACCTGAAGACCCATACGTTTACTACTCTCTTGCATGAGCATCACCTCCTGGGTTCTAAACGATAAAATCTGTAGAGCTAGCTGCCGTAACAGCGGCATTACTCGTAAATTAACACAATAATTTCTAGCTGTGGCAGAAATTGCGGTCTCTGCTCGGGTTTCGATCGATCAGACCTGCCCGTCCTGCCCCCGTCCTGCGACTTATACAAGCCTAATCAAAGCTCCCCCTATGCCCCTTAACCCGTTTATCTCTGTGCCTGACACCGACCTCGACGCAGGTCTACAGGCCTGGTTGCACGAAGATATTGGCCGTGGCGACTGGACTACCCTGGGGCTGGGTGCGCTGGTGCAGCGACCTGGGCGGGCCATTTGGGTGGCCCGTGCCCCTGGGGTCGTGGCCGGTCTGCCCTTTGCCCAACGCTTGTTTCAACGGCTAGAGGCTGACATTGACTTTCAACCCCTGGTCGCCGAAGGGGATACCTGCGCTAGCGGTATGACCCTGGCCAAAATGAGCGGCACCCTAGCCACGTTGCTGACTGGAGAACGGGTAGCCCTCAACATCGTCATGCGTTTGAGCGGTATTGCCACCGCTACCCGCCAGTACGTGGAGCAGCTAGCCCAGAGCCCGACTCGCTTTGTCGATACCCGCAAAACCACCCCTGGGCTGCGCCAGCTGGAAAAGTACGCCAGCCGCGTCGGGGGGGCCACTAACCATCGCCTCGGGCTAGACGATGCGGTGATGATTAAAGATAACCACATCGCCGCCGCCGGGGGGATTCGGGCGGCGGTGGCCCACCTGCGCCCTACTATTCCTTACCCCATGACGGTGGAGGTCGAAACGAGCTCCCTGGAGCAGGTTGATGAGGCGCTGACCTGTCCGGTGGATATCATCATGCTCGACAACATGTCGCCAGAGATAATGCGGGTCGCAGTTGAGCGCATTCGCGACAAAAATGCGGCGATCAAAATAGAGGCCTCTGGCAATGTCACCTTAGAAACCCTGGGGCCGATTGCTGCCACGGGGGTAGATTTTATTTCGAGCAGCGCTCCCATTACCCGTGCCCCGTGGCTGGATATTAGTATGCAGATTGTTGACGCTGATCTGACTTAATCCCACTGACTCTTAATCCGAGGCAACCCATGATTGTAACCACAGGCCCTAATGTTGATGGTCGGCAGGTAATTGAATACTGCGGCATTGTGAATGGCGAGGCCATTTTAGGAGCCAACCTATTCAAAGACTTTTTTGCAGGCATTCGCGACGTGGTCGGTGGGCGATCGGGGGCCTATGAGCAGTCCCTGCGCCAGGCCCGTAACACCGCCGTCAAAGAAATGATGCAGGCGGCCAAGGAGCTCGGAGCCGATGCCATTATCGCCGTTGACATTGACTATGAATCCCTCGCCATTAACAATGGCGGCAATATGTTGATGGTGGCGGCCAGCGGTACGGCGGTGCGGTTGAGCTAGGGGTGGTTTAATCGCCGTCGAGGGCGTGATCTTTGAGATCGGCCAGGGAAACATGCTCAACGGCTGTGGCGTGGGTGGCCTGGAGCAGCACCGGAGGCGCTACCCCGGCCTCAAGGGCCTCTTGCCAGCGGGCGGCGCAGAGACACCAGCGATCGCCCGGTTTGAGGCCCGGAAACTCAAACGCGGGCATTGGCGTAGACAGATCGTTGCCCTGGGCTTTGCTAAAGGCTAAAAACTCCGCAGTCACCTGGGCGCAGACAATATGAACTCCCATGTCGCCTCCCCCCGTGTTGCAGCAGCCATCTCGGTAAAAGCCGGTCATGGGCGACGTACAGCAGGTAGCTAGGGCAGTGCCCAGTACGTTGGTGGCATTGGCCATGGGGGAGTCCTTAACAAACGCGTGAATGGGTGGAAAGTGCTTTTAATCTACCGCAAGGCTTTGCCGCCGCCGTTGATTGATTGATTGATTTTATCCATCGCCTTAGTTCAGCCATAAAAAAGGGGTGTCGGTGAAGACACCCGCTTTCAAACACCCTCTAACCAAGATGAGGTCTGCCTAGATGATCGGTCTGATGAGCAGCCCGAGGGTTTCTAGCCCCGGATCCTTCTATACTTCGACCGTGGTAATGGGCTCAACGGTAACCGCAGCGTCGGCTTCGCTAGCCCCAGGCTGCTTGCGCTTGTTGAGATACTCGAGGGCCAGTTGGGACAGCTCGGTGACCAGCAGCGTGGCCAAAAGACCATCGTCTACCCAGCCAATAACCGGCAAAAAGTCGGAGGCAATATCGAGGGGAGAAATAAGATAAATTAGGGTGCCTAAAACCACAACCCAGCGATATTTGGTGTTGCGCAGGGTTGCTTTATACCAGTTGTAAAAGGAGCCGATCGGGTTATTCATTGAGTCATTTACCTGAACTTGACATCTAAAATAATGCCAAAAAGACCAGCGATAACCTAGTGTAGAAAACTCATCTGATCCGGGGGAGAACCGCACTGGAATCAGGTTCTCCTAAGGGATGAATTCCCAGGTGGTTAAGGCGGCGGTGCTAAACGGCGGTGCTAAACTATGGGGGCAACGGATGACAGAAATGCCTGGTGCCATGACCGTACAGCCCACATATTTTGAGTCGCTTGCTGGGCCGCCAGGCCTAGCGGC
>JAIXUR010000412.1 GCA_027483425.1 Cyanobacteriota bacterium
AGTCCCTGTAAGGCTGGCGGGTCTGTGACCGGCCAGCCTTACCACCCTGGCCTCCCGTGATAACAGGATATGAGACCGTTGGATTATCCTGGCCGGGTGTTGTGTGAAAAGGGCTGCTGATGTCGTCTGAGATCGCTGCTGTAGAGACCCTCACGGTGGGGTCAACCCAGCTTCAGCTTTTGCCCGAGCGGGCGGTTTATGTCGAGGCTTGGGGGGGCCTGCTGGTGTCAGACCTGCACCTGGGCAAGGCGGAGACCTTTCAACACTACGGGCTGCCGGTATCGAGCCAGGTTAACGTTGCCACCCTCGAGCGGCTGGAGGCGTTGTGCGTGCGGTACTGGCCTAGTTCACTCTGGATTTTGGGCGACCTGTTCCACGGGCGCGAGGGCCTGACCGATGGAGTCATTGACGCCTGGCTGAGGTTTTTGCAAGCCACCCAGGTACAGGCCCACCTGATTTTGGGCAACCACGATCGCGGCCTGCAAGACAGGCTCCGCCAGCTTTCGGTGGAGTGCTTTGTAGACGCGGTTGAGATCGCGGGCATTGTCCTGAGCCACGAGCCCGGTGTGGGGAGTGATGGGATCACGATTTGCGGTCACATTCACCCCTGCTGGCGGTTGCAGGTGGGGGGCGATCGCCTGCGGTTACCCTGCTTCCACTGGCAGGCCCGTCAGCACCGGCTCACCCTCCCCTCCTTTGGGGAGTTTACCGGCGGCTACGACATTACCCTGGCCGTCGGGGATGTCGCCTACGTGGTAGCTGACGAGGCCGTGGTAAAGTTTGGGAAATAGCCCCCAGTGGTGATATTAAGGCGGGGATGTTAGGGGGAGGTTGCAAAATCCAAACTCTCAAATCCAAAATTAAACGCCCCCTGGGCCAAGCGCTATGCTAGTTTCTGGTTTTCTCTGGGGAGATGGGTATGGTGAGGGGTAAACAGTTGATGACCTGGGGGCTCTGCGGTGTGCTGAGTCTGACCGCGATCGCCTGTCGAGGCGGCAAGGACACGGCGGTGGAGGTGCCCCCAGCGGGGACAGATCAGCCCCTGGCCGTAGAGCCCACGACCCCGGCTCCAGGGACCACGCCCGCACCGACCCCTAGCCCCACCGCTAGCCCGACGCCTACGACCAGCCCCGCCCCAGCGCAGCCAGGGGTGACGGGAACGGTTCTGAACCCGCCCCAGGCGTCGCAATTGATTGCGGCCCAGCCCGAGGCAAAAATTAACCTGCGATCGCAGCCCTCCACCGACTCCACCGCCAAGGGCTACGGCCTGGTGGGTGACCCGGTCATGCTGCTGCGCTCGACCCAGGGCAGCGACGGCACCTGGTACTACGTCAAGTTTGAGAAATCGGGAGCCGAAGGCTGGATTCGCAGCGACTTTATCAACACCGCTGGGCGGGCTACGCCCCTGGCTCAGCGCGCCAGCCAGAGCAGCACCTGTGAAGGGCTGATGGAAGGTATGGCCTTTACCGCCTTTTACGATGCCAACGGCTTTAACCTGGTTCGGTTTACGAATCTAGAAACCAGAAGCACCTTCGACGGCACCCTCAGCCGCCAGGGCAGCAGCAACCAGGGCCAACCCCTGTATCGCGGTGCCGTGAGCCCACCGGCCGGGGGTAGCTACCCGGTAGAGGTGACGGATCTGTCGGGGGGTTCCCCCCGCAGCGGCAGCCAGGTAGCCGTGAACTATGCGAGCATTACGGGCACCGGTACCTGTAAGTAGCCCCAGGTAAGTCGCCCCAGGCGTCTCCTGCTTCCCCCGTTCCCCATCCCTTCTTCCCACCGTCTATTTTGACTTCCCCTGAATTACCTACGGCCGTAGCGGTGGTGCACGAGTGGCTGGTCAGCCGAGCCGGGTCTGAGAAAGTGGTCGAGCAGATGCTGGCCGTGTGTCCCCAGGCCGATGTGTTTAGCCTGGTTGAGTTTTTGGAGCCCGCCGCCGCTTCATTGATCCCGCCCGGTACTCGGGTGCAGACCTCCTTTCTGCAAAGGCTGCCCTGGGCGCGGCGGCACTTTCGCCAGTATCTGCCGCTCATGCCCCTGGCGATCGAGCAGTTTGATCTGTCGGCCTACGACCTGGTGCTGTCGAGCAACCACGCCGTGGCCAAGGGGGTGCTGACCCGCCCCCACCAGCTCCATGTCAGCTACGTGCACACGCCCATTCGCTACGCCTGGGATTTGCAGCAGCAGTATCTCCAGCAGGCGGGGCTGACCCAAGGGGCCAAGGGGGCCCTGACCCGACTGATTTTGCACTACCTTCGGCTGTGGGATCTGGCCGCGGCCCACCGGGTCGACTGTTTTGTGGCCAACTCTCGCTACGTGGCCCGTCGCATTTGGAAAACCTACCGTCGCCCCGCTACGGTGATCTATCCGCCGGTGGCCATCGATCGGTTTCGCTGGCAGCAGCCCCGCGATGATTTTTATCTCACCGTATCGCGCTGCGTGCCCTACAAGCGGGTTGACCTGACGGTGGAGGCGTTTAATCGACTGGGGTTGCCCCTGGTGGTGATTGGCGATGGCCCTGGGATGGCGACCCTCCAGGGCCTGGCTAAACCCAACATCACCTTTCTCCGCCAGCCCTCCGACGCCGTGGTGGCCGATCACATGGAGCGCTGCCGAGGGTTTATTTTTTCGGCCGAAGAAGACTTTGGCATTACCGTGGTCGAAGCCCAGGCGGCGGGCGCTCCGGTGATTGCCTACGGTCAGGGGGGCTGCGCCGAAACCGTACAGCCGGGGAAAACTGGGCTATTGTTTAAGCGCCAAACTGTGGATGACTTGGCCCAGGCGGTGGAGTATTTTGACCAGCACCGGGGCCAGTTTGAGGCCGAAACGGTTCGTCACCACGCCGAAACGTTCTCTGAACCGCGATTTCGTCAGGAATTAACGACCTATCTGGCACATAGGTGGATGCAATATCAGCGGGGGGATGAACTAGAGTAGTGTCGGTGTTGCAGGAGTACATAGGGGACAATATGTTTCCTCTAGAACGTAAAGTTCAGCCAGTTCTAATGTCGTTGAGGATGTCGACCCGCTCCTTACCGATGATTGCTATCCTGGGCGGGTCTGATTTACTGGCTCTGACCCTAGCCGGCACCGCCGGGGTGTACCTACGGCTGGTGTTTGGGGGGCAGTATGAACCCATTTTGTATGGTCAGCTGTGGCCGATCGTGGGTGTGTTTTTGCTGGCCTATGCGGCAGCGGGGCTTTACCCAGCGGTAGGGTTGAGCCCGGTGGATGAACTGCGGCGCATTTGCCTGTCTACAACCTTCACCTATTTGGTGCTGGGGGCTGGGCTCTTTCTCACCCGCGAAAGCGAAACCTACTCTCGGGGTGTGTTTTTGCTGGCCTGGATATTTTCCCTAGGGGCCGTGCTGCTGGGGCGACTGGCGGTGAAGCAGGTGTTTGCTCGCTATGACTGGTGGGGCTACCAGGTAATGATTTTGGGGGGAGGCCGCACCGGCGAACTCTTGATTCGAACCCTTCAAAACCAGCCGAATTTTGGCCTTAAGCCCATCGCGGTGTTAGACGACAGTCCTACCCGCGCGGTCAGTCTCTGTGGTGTACCCATCGTGGGGCCGTTGTCAGCGGCTCCCCGGCTGGCCCGTAAACATGACATTCACTACGCCATTGTGGCGATGCCTGGGGTGCATCGGGAGCAGTTGCTGACGATATTAGAACGCTATGGCCGCACGTTTCCCCATTTGCTCATGATTCCGGATCTGTTTGGGGTGGCCAGTTTGTGGGTCAGCTCTAAGGATTTGGGGGGTATTTTGGGGCTCGAAATTCGTCAGCAGCTGTTATTGCCGGGGCCACGGCTGATTAAGGGCTGTCTGGATATCGGTTTGACCCTGGTGCTGGGTACGCTGCTGCTGCCCCTGCTGGCGGTGATTGCGGTGTTGGTCAGGTTCGATGGGCCGGGGCCAGTTTTCTATGGCCAGCACCGGCTGGGCCAGAACAGCGTACCGTTTGTGGCCTGGAAATTTCGCTCCATGGTGCCCAATGCCGAGCAGGTGCTAGAGCGCTACTTTGAGGCCAATCCAGAGCTGCGATCGCAGTGGGCCCAGGATCAAAAGCTCCGTTACGACCCTCGAATTACCCGCATTGGCCGCTTTTTGCGCCGCACGAGCCTAGACGAACTACCCCAGCTGTGGAATGTGCTGCGGGGCGATATGAGTCTGGTCGGCCCCCGTCCCATTGTCGAAGAAGAAATTGCCCGCTACGCCGATAAGTACAGCCTTTACACTAAAGTATTGCCAGGCATGACCGGCCTGTGGCAGGTGTCAGGGCGAAACAATGTCACCTACGAAGAACGCGTCAACCTAGATGCCTACTACGTCAGGAACTGGTCGGTTTGGTTAGATGTCTACATCTTGATTAGAACCATTTGGGTAGTTGTAATTGGCGATGGAGCCTATTAAAGATCCGAGAACCGAGGGCAAGGGATTTAAGGCTAAGGGATTTGGGGCCGATGGCTTGACTCTAGATCGGTTGGTGTTGCTCAGCCTGGTGACGCTACCCTACGTGGTGTACGGGGCGATCGCCGGGCTGGGCTGGTTTTTGTTGGTCAGCCTGCGCCGCTGGGGGCCAGCGATAGGGCGAGTCCTCTACACCCAGGGCTGGATCTGGTTGGCCCTGGCCATGGTGGTGGGGGTAGGGCTGTCCCAAGACCCAGGTGAGTCGGCTCTACAGGTGCTCAACTTTGTCCCGTTTTTTGTGTTCTACGCCGCGATCGCGGTGGCGATTCAGACCTTTCGGCAGCCCTGGCTCACCCTTCAGACCTGGGCCCTCGGGCTGCTGCTCAGCAGCATTCCCATTAGCCTAGCGGCGGCGGTCGAGTTCTACCTGCGATCGCCGAGCAGCATCAGCCGCTGGCAGAACAGCCGCTGGATCAGCTGGCTGTATGACCAGACCGACTATGGCCATCGCGCCATGACCGTGTTTGGTCACCCCAACGCCTTTGCCAACTACATGGTCATGGTGTTTGGGCTGGGGCTGGGCCTCTGCGCCTACTGCCTCAATCCCTCCCCAGAGCAGCCTGAAACGCGGCCTAAAACGAAGCCTAAAATGCGGGCTAAAACCCTGTGGGTTTGTGGCGCGACCGCCCTGGCCCTGGTCGGTATTTTTTGCTCAGGGTCGCGCAGTGGACTGTTGATTGCGGGGCTACAACTGCTGCTGTTTGGGGGGCTGTTGCGGCCCTATCGCTATATTTTTTGGGCCGGACTGGGGGCGATCGCCGTACTCACCCTCAGCGCCCTGATCTGGGGGGTGGGCGGACGCACCCTGCCCGAGGCCTTTGCCACGATTTCCCTGCGCTTTAGCGTCTGGCACATCGCCCTAGACATGATTCCTCAGCACCCCTGGGTGGGTAGCGGCCTGGGCACCTTCAAAGAGCTCTACGACCCCACCAAATTTCCGGTGGCCGATGATTTTCTACCCCACACCCACAACCTTTGGCTGATGCTGGCCGTCGAAGCGGGGGTACCCATTGCTCTGGGGTTTACCGCCGTGGTGGGCTGGGTGGTGGGGCGCAGTACGTTTACCCTGATCACCCAACCCTTGCCGCCGACCGCCCTAGCCCTGCTAGCGGGCTACCTGACCGGCTTTGGCGGCACCGTCGGCTTCGCCCTGTTTGACCTGGCCTTTTACGACGGTCGGATCAATATTCTGGGCTGGCTGCTGCTGGGCAGCATTCAGGCCATGGCATGGCTACCGCCCAAGTTAGCCCCTGCATCAGATACTCTAAATGAGCTTGGTCAGCCGCAGGCCGAAGTATAGGCCCAGGGCCGTGCCCACCATCACCGACAAAAACGCCACGTAGGCAATCACGCCGCCCATAGTCTCTCTCCACAACAGGTACAGTCTTTATTGAACCATGGGGGGAGCGGGGAGTAGGAATTGGGTCTTGGATTTTGGATGGTAGATTTTGGGTGAGGGTCTGTCTTCAGCCTTCAACACTCAAAATTTAGAACGTCCTGGCTAAACTCCCGCTAAGGTTTTAAAGCAAGCTTCTTCCGGGCCCTGACCATGTCTATGAAATCTGTGATTGCCGTGCCGCTGCCCAGTCAACCCTACGAGGTGGTGGTCGCCGCCGCGGGGCTTGATCACCTGGGCCCTTGGCTGGCCGGGGGAGATCGCCCTGCGGTGAAGCCGGGGCAAAAGCTGCTGCTGGTCTCGAATCCAGCTATTTTTAAGCAATACGGCGATCGCGCGATCGCCTCCCTGACCCAGGCGGGCTACCGGGTACAGCCCTGTCTATTGCCCGCCGGGGAGCGCTACAAAACCCTCACCTCGATCCAAAAAATTTACGATGCCGCCCTGGGTTTTGGCTTGGAGCGCAAGTCGGCCATGGTGGCCCTCGGCGGCGGTGTGATTGGCGATATGACCGGCTTTGCCGCCGCCACCTGGCTGCGGGGGGTGAGCGTGGTGCAGGTGCCCACCTCCCTGCTGGCCATGGTCGATGCGTCGATTGGCGGCAAAACCGGCGTTAATCACCCCCAGGGCAAAAACCTAATCGGGGCCTTTCACCAGCCTCGCCTGGTGCTGATTGACCCCACGGTGCTCAAAACCCTCCCCGTGAGAGAATTTCGGGCCGGTATGGCGGAGGTGATTAAGTACGGCGTGATCTGGGACAAAGCCCTATTTGAGACCCTGGAGGCGGTCCCCCGCCTCGACCAGTACCGCTATCTGGGCGATCAGCTGCTCCACACCATTCTGACCCGCTCCTGCCAGGCGAAGGCCGACGTGGTGTCCCAGGACGAAAAAGAAGCGGGGCTGCGGGCCATTCTCAACTACGGCCACACCATCGGCCATGCCGTGGAGAGCCTGATGCACTACCGAGGGGTCAACCACGGTGAAGCCGTGGCGATCGGCATGGTGGCCGTCGGGCGCATGGCCGTTGCCCTCAACTACTGGACGGCGGCAGACGCCCAGCGGCAGCTCAACCTGATTGAAAAAGTTGGCCTACCGACTCAAATCCCGGCTCAACTCGCCACCGAAGACATTCTCACCCTGCTCCAGGGCGACAAGAAGGTAGAAGACGGCCAAGTGCGCTTTGTCATGCCCAAGGGGTTAGGCGCCGCCGTTGTCACGGGCGACATTACTCGGCAGGATATTTTAGCGGCCCTAGGATAGCCACTGCTATGGGCCCCAGCCGTCGCCCCCCAGGGATGAGAGCAATTCTCATTTTGGCTTCTAGACTCTGAAATCTGGCC
>JAIXUR010000469.1 GCA_027483425.1 Cyanobacteriota bacterium
GGTCCCCCGATTATCTCTAGGCCAATTCGTCCTCGGCCTCGTCGGTGTCCTCTGGCTCATCTACCCCGTCGGTCACGGCTACTTCGGTCATCGTAGGGGCTACGGGGGCAGGGGGCGGTGCGACGGGGGATGACACCGGCGGTGCGACGGGTTTAGGCGCTGGGGTAGCGGCCACCGGGGGCTCGGGTGGCGGCGGCTCGGGCAGGCCTAGCTGCTGCCGGGCCTGGGCCAGTAGATAGCTCGTGCTGGACTTGACGGTGTCAAATAGCGCTTGGCCGGTGGAGGTGATCGGCTGGGCCTCGACACTGGAGTCTTTTTGGCTCAGTTCGGTGTACCAGGCACGGGTGCTGCGCCCTAGGCCCACGGAGGTGCGGTAGAACCATTCGCCCCCCACAAAGGTGAGGCAAAGGACTAGCCATAGCAAAATACCCACCTCTCGGAGAATATCCCAGGTACGGGTGAGGGTCTTTTTGTAAATATCGCCCGTATCGTTGGCAAACAATAGCTGACTAACGATAGTGGCCTGGTCTTTAATTTTGTCCATAGGTGCCAACTCTCCAATGGTTGAGCATGGTTGGGTAATGACGGCCAGGTATAAATACCCGCTGACTAGATACTAGGTCGAGGGTATATGGGGTAACTATGGGTAGGTTAACCCTGGGTCAAGGACAGATTTAGCTGGCTTCGCTCCAAATTTTTTTGAGTACCTGGTCGGGGGCAATACCGTCCAGGGCTCCGGTAGTCGAGGTCAGCGCCACCAGGCGGTTGTTTCCCTCGGCGGAGAGGGGTGTGCTGTTGGCCGCAAAGAGCCCCAGGGTGTAGACGTTGAGGGCGATCGCCAGCCCCAGCGGATAGCCTTCAACCGTCACCAGCAGGTTGGCGGCGGCAATTAGAGCGGCGGTCTGGCCGGGGGTTTCGGGCCGTAGAACCTTAAGACCGGGCATAGCAGTGGCTAGGGCCGTGGTCTGGGGGGCGGCCTCGTCGGTTTGCAGCAGTGCTAGGGGGAGATCCGGCTGGCGCTGCTGAAAGTCTTGGAGGATGGCGAGCCAGCTTTCGGTGGGGTAGACGGTGCCGCTGGGATTAGGGCCGGGATAAATCAGCACATACCCTGCGGTCAACCCAGCTCCCTGGCGCATCGCGTCCACGGCGGACAGGTCTTTGCGGGGCACGTTGACTGAAACCGCTGGGGCAGCTCCGGTGACGTTGATGAGCTTCAGCAGGTCGTTGGGGTAGGATGGGCCAGGGGAACGGGGCACCGTTGCCGTGAGCAGGAGGTCGTTGGCCGACCCACCGTAGCCTAGGCGGGTGGGCACACCACTGAGCCATAGCAGCAGGGCCATGGACCACGAATCGGTGAGGGTGAGTACGACATCGAACTCGCGATCGCGTAGGATACCCAGCAAATTAGCCCAGTCGGCGGGGCTGTTGCGGATACCAAAGCTGTAGGGCACCACCTCGGTCACCCCCGTAGAGAGCTGATACATCGCCGTGGCACTGGGGGGTGCGACCACAGAGACTTCGGCGTCGTCAAAGCTATCTTTGATCTGCTTAATGACCGGAAAGAAGCTCAGCTGAGTCTCCATTTCCCCTGGAACAAGAGCTAGTACCCGCATACGTTACTGTCCATGCCTGTTCGCAAGCTTTCGCAAGCTATTGTAGTGGAACCTGGCCAAGGTTTAAGGGCTATCTGGATTACAAAATGGATTAAATTTCACCCTAGGGATATAAATTCCCCGATGTAGGCGGCAGAATGCAGGTTCTAGGCGCTCGAATGAAGAATATTGGGTTTGACTCTTTTCTCATAAACTCCTAAAGTCTTCCCCCACGTATCATTACCCCAGCCGTTGACGCTTTGCTTTGTACCTGTTTTGTACTACCCTGGTAGGCCCTTGATAGGCACCTGATCATACCTATGGCACCCGTTCATTTGCTCATCCCCGCCGCGGGCAGCGGTCGCCGCATGGGGGCCGATCGCAACAAGATCCTGCTCCCCCTGCTCGGGCAACCGATCATCGCCTGGACACTCCAAGCCGCCGCTCAAGCCGACTCGGTCAGCTGGATTGGGCTGGTGGGCCAGGAGGGCGATCGCGCCGACCTAGAAACGATGGTGATCGCCCTCAATCTGTCCAAACCCGTGACCTTTATCCTGGGCGGTGACACCCGGCAACAGTCGGTCTACAACGGTCTCCAGGCCCTACCGGAGGCGGCCACCCGAGTCCTGATCCATGACGGAGCGCGCTGCCTGGCCACCCCAGCCCTGTTTGACCGCTGTGCCGCCGCCCTCGACCAGGGCCCTGGCCTGGTGGCGGCGGTGCCCGTCAAAGACACGATCAAGGTGGTCAATGGCGATCAGCGCATCGAAGCCACCCCCGATCGCCAGCGGCTATGGGCGGCTCAAACTCCCCAGGGCTTTGACGTCGCGCTGCTCAAGCAGTGCCACCAGCAGGGCCTTGAGCTGGGCTGGAGCGTCACCGACGATGCCGCTCTGTTTGAGCAGTGTGACCTGCCGGTACAGGTGGTGCCCGGCGAAGAAACCAACCTCAAGGTAACAACGCCCATGGATCTGGCGATCGCCGAATTCATACTAAAACAGCGCCTGGGCTCACCCGAAGGCTCACCCGGCGCTGTCGCTGCTTAGGCCTTAGGATTTTGATCCTAGAGGTCACCGCCACGCAAAAACAGCAGAAACACAATTACTGGGCCAGCAATGACAATCATCGCCAGCATAGATAACTGGGCAATCAGCTCAAAGTTAATGTTGCTCAAAATATCGCTCAGAAAGCTCATGAACCCTCCCAACACAAGGCGACTGGACTAAAATGAAACTCGCTTTCGGTGCTCATTTTACCCGCTAACGCAGCACCCGTTTTAAATAACTTAACAAAATTCTAAGGCAGCACCCGTTGCCCCCACCGTTAGGCCGGAGCGGCCAGAGGAAACGATATGGCAACCTGGCAATGTGTAAAATCCTGTGGGGCCTGCTGCTTTTTGGCCCCCGACGAGCGTCCTGATCTGGAGTCGTACCTCACCCCTGACCAGCTAGCGCTCTATTTAAGCATGGTGGGCGAAGACGGCTGGTGCATCCACTACAACGCGGGCGATCGCCTTTGCACCATCTACCCAGACCGACCAAGCTTTTGCCGCGTGACCTTTGACACCTTCGAGACCATGTTTGGCATTGCCGCCGATGAGCTAGACGACTTCGCCATCGACTGCTGCCAAGAGCACATCGCCGATATCTACGGCGAACCCAGCCCCGAGATGGAGCGGTTTAACCAGGCGGTGGGGATAGAGGAGTAGGGGCAGACCTATGTGTCTGCCCTAGGCCTATGTGTCTGCCCTAGATTGAAGGGGGTGGGTTGCGATCGCGGCTATACTTCTCGATAATGAAAGCATTATGAAATAGCCTGCGGCGTTCTAACCTATTGTGTCTATCTCTAGTTCCGCTCCCGAGTCTTCAACCAGTCCCCCAGTCCCAGCGGCTCAATCGATCAGCCGCACAGCTTTCTGGCGGGTGTTTGGCTCCACCTTTATCACCATTTTCCTGGCTGAGCTAGGCGACAAAACCCAGGTCACCACGCTGTTGATGAGCGCCCAGTCCCAAGCACCCTGGATCGTCTTTCTAGGAGCTGGGAGCGCCCTGATCACCACCAGCCTGATCGGGGTGCTGCTGGGGCAGTGGCTGGCCCGCCGCGTTTCCCCCGCCACCCTCGACACCGCCGCCGGAGCCATGCTGCTAGGCATCACTGTCTGCCTGCTCTGGGATATTGTCCACCTGTAGGCGCACACAGGTCTAGGTCAGACACATTGGTCTGCCCCTACCCACCGATGCGATGTAGGGCAGACACATCGGTCTGCCCCTACCCCCCCATCCACCCCCTCACCTACCCCTCACCCCCATGGACTGGAACCTCCTTGCCCTTAGCTTCACCGCCGTGTTTATCTCAGAGTTGGGGGATAAAAGTCAGCTGGCTGCGATCGCCCTGGGGGGTAGCTCAGCGTCGCCCCGGGCGGTATTTTTTGGTACCGCCGCCGCCCTGCTGCTGGCTAGCCTGCTGGGGGTACTTTTGGGCGAAGGAACCGCCCAGATTTTGCCCGAGCGGCTGGTGAAGGCGGTGGCTGCCGTCGGGTTTGCCCTGCTGGCGGTGCGGCTGCTGTGGCCGGGGGAAAGCTCCGACTAGCGACCTAAAACGTGATCTGATCAATCACATCCCGCAGGGTCTGGGCCGAGTGCTGAAGCTGTGCCTGTTCGAGGCTATTGAGTGAGAAATTGACCCGTCGGCTTACCCCCATGCGTCCTACCACCGCAGGCACGCTCAGGCACACATCCTTGACCCCAAAAATCTCATCGATGATACAGCTCACCGTCATCACCCGGTTTTGGTCACGGATAATTGCCTGCACAATCTGGGTAACGGCTAAGCCCACGGCAAAGTTGGTGTATCCCTTGCGTTTGATAATCTCGTAGGCGGCGTTTTTAGTCTGCTGAAAGATCTCATCCATAGCCTGGCGGTCATCGGTGGCCATGTCCTCGGTGTAGAGGTAGGTGCCGCCGACGTTGGCCTGACTCCAGAAGGGCACTTCGCTGTCGCCATGTTCACCAATGATGTAGGCGTGCAGGCTGCGGGGATCAATACCCATGCGATGGGCTAGTAGATAGCGGAACCGTCCCGTATCTAGGACGGTGCCCGACCCCAACACCCTGGCCTGGGGCAGCCCCGACAGCTTCCAGGCGGCGTAGGTGAGTACATCTACGGGGTTAGAGACCAGCAGCAAAATGGCCTCAGGGCAGTGGGTCACAATGTCGGGGATGAGTTTTTTGAGAATCTCCACGTTTTTTTGCACCAGATCCAGGCGAGTTTCCCCATCTCGCTGAGCCGCCCCAGCGGTGATGATCACCACGTCGGCCCCAGCGGCGTCGGCCATGGTACCAGCCTTAATCACTGTGGGCTGTACAAAGGACATGCCCTGCTCGAGATCCATCACTTCGCCAATCAATTTGTCCTGGTTGATGTCGACCAGCACCATCTCATCCAGCACATTCTGAATCATCATGGCGTAGGCACAGGCCAATCCCACCTGACCAGCGCCCACAATGACGCCCTTGAGGGGGCGCAGGGGGTCGATCTTTAAATCGGGCAGGGGATTGGCGGTAAAGAGGCTATCAAACATCGGACTCCTGGGTCTGTAGGCCAATGGTTTTAATAAACCATGGCATCGCCAGCTTGTCCTGTGATTAAGGCGTCATTTGGACATGGATAGAGCGATCTACTGGGATTGTCCTGAGTCCTGGGCTCCCAGGGCGGCCTGGCGGCGGGCCACCATGGCCTCTAGCCGAGCCTGGAGATCGTGGGTGAGCTGCGTGGCCCCAGTCTTGAGCCCTTCAGGGGAGTCTTGCCCTTGCACATAGGCGGCGACGGGTAGTGGTTCGCCAATGTGGAGTTGAGCCGGGCATCGCCAGCTCGGGTAGGCTTCACCGTAGTAAATGTCCACCGGCAGCACCTGTACCCCCAGGCCGGGTGCGGTGGCCTCGGCCTGAACCGCCAGCCGCGCTAGCCCCGGCTTGAACCCACGCACTCGGTCGTCTCGGCGAATGCCCCCTTCGGGATAGATCACCAGCATCTCGTGGTCGAGGAGCAGATCAATGCCGTGGCGGAGGCTGGCTACTGTGGGTCGCCGCACATTGACCGCAAAGCCTCCCAACCGACGAATGAACCACCCCTGCAGCCCCTTTACCTCGTCGGCGGTGACCATGAAGCGGAGGTCACGGCCCGTGACCAATCGACCCGCCGCAAAGGGGATCAAAATCGAGTCCCAGCGAGCCCGGTGGGAGGGGGCCAAGATCACGGGCCCGCTGGCGGGCAGGTGCTGCTGCCCCGTAATGGTGATGGGGCCAAAGTAGGCAGGCACGACTAGACGCCGCCCTAGAAAATAAGCCAGGGGAGTCAGCAGCGGGGAACAGCGAGACTGGGCCGGAGCCATGGCCCCACCCTTGGACAAAGCCGTGGACGATTCAGGGAACTCGGAGGATTTCATAGAAAGGTGTAATGCAGGAGCCATGACAGCTAAGACCTATCGTGTCGACACCAGGCCCACCCAGTATGCCCGCCGTTGGCGATCGCGCCGCTGACAGCAGGCAACAAATCGGGGGTTAACCTGGTCTATAGCACTACCCTATAACCCCTGATCCCCAATCCGACCTCAGGCCAGGACAGTTTGGCCGGTGTCATGGGGCCAGCCGGAGGCGGCGACCGTCCTGACGCCGCTGCTGAAACCACTGCTGGAGCTGCTGGCGGCAAGGTTCGGCCAGCAGGCCGGTCACCACCGCCAGCCGATGGTTTGAACTGGGGCCGTCGGGCAGGTTGAGCACCGATCGCACCGCCCCTGATTTGGGGTCGGGGGTACCGTACACCAGCCGCCCCAGCCGACTGAGAATAATCGCCCCGGCACACATGGGGCAGGGCTCTAGGGTGACGTAGAGGGTGCAATCGTTGAGATGCCAGTTGCCCAACTGGCGGGCCGCCGCTCGCAGGGCTAGCACCTCCGCATGGGCAGTGGGATCCTGGTCTTGCTCCCGCCGATTGCCCGCCTCCGCCAGCACCACGTCGCCGGGGCCAAGCACAACGGCCCCCACCGGCACATCGCCGGCGATCCCTGCGGCCTCGGCTAGCTCTAGGGCCCGCAGCATCCAGCGCCGGTGGGTGACTTCCAGCTCATTCTCCAAGTCCAGGGGAGGAATGTCGTAGGGCATAGCAGGGGCTAACAGATGGCCAAATTATCTATAGTAGAACGGTACCCCGCCCTTGCCCTAGGGCGAGTTAGCTGGCGATGTTGTTACAGATAGCGCTGTTCTTGCTTATACCAAATCCGAGTCACACAACCCCGATTCGAAACCGATACCTCCTAGGGAGCATTCCGACCGTAGCGCATAGAGAATGGTCTCAATCACGCGAATCGGCGATTGCTCGGCGGAGAGAATTTCATTCACCCAGGCGGGGGCGAGGTCAAAATCATCGGGCACATCGTAGTCAGGAGTAAACGGAATGCGTCCCCAGAGAAAAACCGCGATCGGCGGTAGGCACCTGGCTGATGGCCCAGTTTCAGGGGTAACCCCATGGCCAACGTCCTAAATGTAGGCCGAGATATCCTCACCGCACTCGTCGGCCAGGTAGCACAGGGCGCGGAACCGTAGCTCCACCAGCTCGTTGTACAGGGGGTTGAGCTTGCACAGGGGCGGAATGTGGAAAAGAGAGTGCCCAAACACCACCACATTGCGCTCAAAGGGACATTGCGCGGGGATCAGCTCCGCCACCTTGCGCGCGCGGTGAGGGGTTTCGATGCGGAGGTGGCTGATCCACTGGCGGATCGGACGAAACAGGTCTAAGGACAGGGTTTGCTCGATCGAGCGAAACGCTTGGCCAACAGTAGACATAATGCTTTTCATAGGTAACCTCTCGTAAGCCCAGTCCTTAAGACGGGGTGAGAAACAGGATCAGGACTTGAGCTGGACTTGGTGTGAATACTCAAGGCCTGAGGAAATAACAAGGCTGGATGGAATAGGCCTGATGAAACAACAATGACCTTGGGCCTACACTAAATAATTCCCCCTGGTCTTGGGTAAAGCATCAGCGAAGCCCCAGTGATCCCCCCTAAAGCGACCGTAAAGAACAACTTCAGTCAACGGGGCAGGTATTCCGGAAAGCCTTGCTAAATCTTGGTTTGCAGCCCAGACAAGTTGAAATTGTGCTCGCTAGAATCGAGTAATTTTACTGAATTGGCCTGCCTTAGATTGTGATGAAAATTGGCTAGGCTTTACGCGCTAGCCAGACACTTTAAAAACTGGATGGTATTGTCCATGACATTTCTCTAGGGAAAAATCTTTCTGGATAGAAAACTACCCATTCTGATACTATCGGCAGTGACCTAGGTGAAGGGTATCGGGCGATGGCGAAGTATGTGATGTGGGGCAGCTACTGCGAAAACGTGCTAGAAAAGCGTGCCCCCTATCGGGAGGCCCACCTGCAAGGGCTGCAGCAGCAAAAAGATAGCGGTGTGCTGCTGGCCCTAGGACCTACCGTGGACAATACCAAGGTGTTTGGCATCTACGAGGCCGAGGATGAGGCGGTGGTGCGGCAGTGGGTGGAGGGCGATCCCTACTGGCAAAATGGCATCTGGACGGAGTACGCTGTGTACGCCTGGAACCAGGTGTTCTAAGGGATCGAGATGTTTTGACGGATCCGGACTACGTTAACGGTCATTTCCCATTAAAATAACCTCGTCCGGGTTCACTGCCCATAGCCTAGTTCAATGAGGTGCCGTGGCTAAGTTAGCGCCTACCCAACTCGAAGAGCTCCAAAACATCGGGGCCTATCTGCGCCAGGTGCGCCAGCAACAGGGTCTGGCCCTGGATGTGTTAGCCAATCAGATTTTCATTCGTCCGGCGCTGCTTCAGGCCCTAGAGACAGGGCAGGGGGCCGAGTTGCCCGAGCCTGTCTTTATTCAAGGGTTTATTCGCCGCTATGCGGAAGCGCTGGGTTTAGATGGTCTGGCCATTTCTAAGGAATTTCGGGTCACCCCAGTGGAGGTGATCCCGACGGCTGACCTGCTCACCAAGGCCGATACCAATGGGGCTACGGAGGGATCAGAGTCTACCCCGCCTAGAGGCTTGCGGATGCGGGATCCAGCTCCCCCGCCCCCTAGGGCCAGTTCGTCGCGCCCTTCACCCCTGCCGCTGGTGCTGAGTCTGGTGGCCCTGGCGGCTATCCTGGGGCTGGGTGCCTGGGGAATATTTGGCCGCAACCAGGGCTCTGACCAGGCCCCCAATCGCCCTGACCCCGTGGCTACCACTACGCCAGCCCCCGTCGCCCCAGAGACCTCCGAGACCCCCGAGCCAGAGGCCAGCCCTAGCCCCGCGTTAGAGGCTCCGGTGGTGGTGAGTGCTACCCTCAGCGATCGCGCCTGGTTGAGCGTTAAGGCCGATGGCGAGAGCGTTTACGAAGGCGTGGCTGAGAAGGGCTTTAAAAAGACCTGGACGGCTCAAACGAGTGTAGTTCTGACCACCGGGAATGCGGGTGGGGTAGAACTGGCGGTGAATGGCGATCGCCCGGTGGTAGTCGGTAGCAACGGTGCCGTTCGCACCCTGACCTTGACCCCCGACTCTGACGTTAAGACCGTTGAGAGCGCTGAGTCGCCCTAGCCCAGGGCGTCAGCTTACAATAGAAGCGACCCTCTTATTGCTCACCTGCCCGACCTATGACCCCGCCCACCGAGCTTGAGACCGCCGCCACCCAGACGGATAGCCCCGCTGGGGCCGCTGCCCCCCCGGCGGTTGACCTCGACGATGTGCCCTACGACGTGGAGATGTCGCTGTTCGACCACCTAGAAGAACTGCGGTGGCGAATTTTTTACAGCCTGATGGCGGTAGTGGTGGGTATTGTGGGGTGTTTTTGGCAGGTTAAGCCCATTGTCAGTCTGCTGGAGGTACCGGCCCAGGGGGTCAAGTTTCTCCAGCTGTCGCCGGGGGAATACTTTTTTGTGTCCTTTAAGGTGGCGGGCTATAGCGGTCTGGTGCTGGCCAGCCCGTTCATTCTCTACCAGGTGGTGATGTTTGTGCTGCCGGGGCTGACCCGGCGAGAGCGACGGCTGGTGGGGCCCATGGTGCTGGGGTCGAGCGTGCTATTTTTTGCCGGTTTATTTTTCGCCTACGTGGCGCTGATTCCGGCGGCGCTCAACTTTTTCATTAGCTACGGGGCCGATGTGGTCGAGCAGCTGTGGTCTATCGATCGCTACTTTGAGTTTGTGCTGCTGCTGCTGTTTAGCACCGGGCTAGCGTTTCAAATTCCGATTTTGCAGCTGCTGCTGGGGCTGCTGGGGCTGGTCAACTCTCAGCAAATGCTCAAGGGCTGGCGCTACGTGCTGCTGGGGGCGGCGGTGCTGGGAGCGGTGTTGACCCCTTCCACTGACCCCGTCACCCAGAGCCTGCTGGCGGGAGCGGTGCTGTTTCTCTATTTTGGCGGCATCGGCCTGGTCAAGGCGATCGGAAAATAGGGCATGGCGAGGCAGGGATCTGGGGGACAGCACCGAGAACTGGCTACGGGCGCGAAGTAACCCCCATAGCCAGGGCTACAGTCGGGGCATTATCCGTCTGGAGCCCCGGCTATGGTCAACCGCGTTCGTCGGCAGTTTCGCCGCTTGTTTAGACAGGCCCACACCGTCAACCATGAGCCCGTGAATCGGGCCAGTTTGGCGGTGATTATTTTGATCGACCTGTTTATTCTCTTCAACCTGTTTAGCGGTCTCAGCGACATTAGCCGTTGGCCCCTCAGCCCCGATCAGGCCTACCCCTGCCAAAGCACCTGGGCTGGCTACCGCCGGCAAACCGAGGGCGATCGCGACTACGACATGCTGCGCAATACCATCCGGTTTATCGATGAGCCCGCCTTTAGCTGGGCCACTGACTATCGCGCTAGGGCGGAGGGACACCTGGGACAAGTGTCTGGCCAATGTCTGGAGTATGGGGCGATCGCCGATGCCCTCAACACCGCCGAAAACCGCGACCTTCTCAGCCGCCTCGACCAAACCCAGCGCGCCATTGCCACCCTGGAGCAAGAAAATCAGACCATCCGGAGCCAGTACGACTCGACCCTGCTCGAGCAAATAGCTGGTCAGCCCCAGAGCCAGTCGATCAACCAGGTAGACGCAACCCAGGCCCGCGCCACCCTAGAACGCAACCAGATCAGCCTCGAGCAGCGGCGACAGCAGGAGCGTGACCTCCAAGCTCAACTCGCCCAAACCCCTACCAGCCAGGCGTTTCTGACCCTGCTCAAGGACGACCATCAGTTTCAAGCGGTCGATCGCGGCTTTCAGCGGGCCTCGTTTTGGCACCCCACGGTGCAGCTGCTGTTCCAGGGATTATTTTTGCTGCCCCTGGTGGGGGTAGCCTGGGGGGTCTACCGAGCCGCCGAGCGACGCGGCTATGGTCTGGTGGCGCTGCAAAGCTGGCACCTGCTGGTGATTTTTTCCATTCCCCTGGTGATTAAGCTGTTTGAGGTGCTCCAGTTTGGGGCGCTGTTTAGCTGGCTGTCCCAGGTGGTCGTGGGCCTGCTGGGGGGCCTGCTGTTTTTAATCAACTATCTCTACATTGTGCTGGTGCCGCTGGTGGGCTACGGCCTGATCAAGTTCTTTCAAAAGGTGGTGCTCAACCCGCGCCTTCAGGTGGCAGGGCGGGTGCAAAAGCAAAAATGCATTCGCTGCGCCAAAAAGTTGCACCCAGGTGACGCTTACTGTCCCCACTGTGGCTACTCCCAGGCGGTGGCGTGCCACCACTGTCACCAGCCGACCTACCCGTATTTGTCCTACTGCCGCCACTGTGGCGCACACCAAGAACTGAGCGCTTGAGGCCATAGGTGGGTGATCTTCAGCTTGTCTTCACCAACCTGTCTTCACCAACCTGAAGATCACCCTGGAGGCCAAA
>JAIXUR010000531.1 GCA_027483425.1 Cyanobacteriota bacterium
AAGCCGTGGTGGGTTTTGTCCACCACGGCCTCTCATCCTTTAGGGCTGCCATGCCTTGGTTGCGGTTAAGCCTGCTAGCACTCCGCGAGGGCGGTACCCCAGGTCAAAGGCCCTTTGACTATCGGTCGACACATCCGTCGGGCGACGGGCGGGCATAGCCACATCGGCCTGTTTGCTCGGCACCAACAGACCCGGATCGAACCCAAACACCGCCGCCATCCGCAGGCCAAACTCGTAGCGACTGAGGCGATCGCAGCCGCCCAGGTGCAGCAGGCCGGTGGTCTTTTCTAGGGCCAAGAGCAGCCCGGCGGCGGCATCTTCGACGTAGGCGGGAGTACGAAACTCGTCGGTAAACAGGTGCAGGGGCTGGCCCGCCTCCAGGGTGCGCAAAAAGCCCTGCAAAAAGCATTCGGCGGTGGGGCTGGCCGGGCCGTACATCAGCGGCATGCGGCAGATTGCAGCGGTGGGGTGCAGGGTCTGAATCAGGGCTTCGGCCTCGGCTTTGTGGTGGCCGTAACGGTTGATGGGGGTGGGGGGGTCGGTTTCGCGGTAGGGGGCGGACTGGCCGTCAAACACCTGATCGGTGGAGGTAAACACGAAGGGAAGCTGGCGCTGGGCGCAGAAGGTCGCCAGGGTGCGGGTGGCCTCTACATTCATGGCGTAGGACTGCTCGGGCGCTTGCTCACAGCGGTTCGGCTGCGAGAGCGCCGCCGTGTGAATGATCGCATCGGGGGCCAACTGTGCCAGCCAGGGGGTGACAACGCTGGCGTCGGTGAGGTCGATGGAGTGCAGCGTGACCCCTGGCAGCGGTGGAACGTGGCGGTGGTAGGTGCCCTCAATGCGCCAGGTAGCCTGGGCCGCGCGACACAGGTGCCAGCCCAAAAAGCCGCTAGCGCCCGTGATCAAAAGCCGCCGGGGGGGCTGGGGGACAGGGGGGGCGACAGGGGAATTTTCCATGGGGCGAGATATGGGGTTGAATGGAGGCGTTCTAATCAGAGGGTAGCTATGGCCCGATACCTCGGGTGGTCGGCCAGGACATGGGGTTGGCGGGCGATGCGTTCTGCTTTCAACGGGCGACGGGTGCGGCGGGCTCTGGGCCTAACGCTAGGTTTAACCCTGGCCCTGGCCCTGGGGCTCACGCCCCTCGGCGGAGTTTGGCCCCAGGCGGGCGGGGCGGCCTGGGGCCAGGGCGTGGCCCCAGGCCCCAGCGAGATCTTTTTTGCCGATGTGCTGGTGCGGGGGCAGCCGGTGTTTCAGGTGGGGGGCCTGCCCGATGTTAGCGCGGTTGATCGGGCGGGGCAAATTAACCGCCGCCTGGCGGCGCTGCTGAATCAACCGGGGGAGTCAGACCCGATCGCGGTCTCTGTCGATCGCGATCGCAACCTGGCCACCCTGCAGGTCAACCAGCGGCTGATCATGACCGTCACCCCCCAAGATGCCCTCGACTTTGGTACCGACATGACCTCGCTGGCCCAGCGCTGGGCCGACCTGCTCAACCAGGCCACGGCCAGAACTAGCCTGGCGGCGGCGGTGTCCTACCGCATGCGGGGCACGGCTCAACAGATGGTCAGAAATACCCTCAACAACCTGCCCGCCCTGCTGGGGGCGCTGGTGACCTTGGCCCTGACCTGGCTACTGGCAGCGGCGGCGCGCCACGCGGTACTGGTGTGGGCCGCCAAGACCGAGGGCGATCGCACCACCGAGGAGCTGATCAGCCGCCTCTGCTACGGCGGCGTGTGGACCCTGGGCGCAGTGGCGTCCCTGGGGGTGCTGGGGCTCAACTTTACGGCCCTGCTGGGCACCCTGGGTCTGACCAGTGTGGCCATTGGCTTTAGCCTGCGGGACGTGCTCAGCAACTATATTTCGGGGGTTATTTTGCTGGCCACCCGCCCCTTTCGCATTGGCGACCAGGTGGTGATCAACAGCTACGAAGGCACCGTGAGCCAAATTCAGCTGCGGGCGACCACCCTGCAAACCTATGACGGCCGCCTGGTGTTTATCCCCAATCAGGAGGTGTTTCAGAGCAGCATTACCAACAACACCGCCGCTCCGGTGCGCCTCAGCAGTGTCACCGTGGGCATCGACTACACCGCCGACCTGCCCGCCATTCTCCACCGCATTCAGCAGCAAATGACCCAGATTGAGGGGGTAGAACCGACCCCCGAGCCCATGGTGCTGGTACGCGAACTGACCGCCAGCACGGTGAATCTGGAGGCGCAGTTTTGGGTCAACTCCCGCAAGCAATCCTTTGTGCAGGTGACCTCTCGTGTGCTGGCGGCGATTAAGCTGACCCTGCCCCAGAGTGGGGAGGTGGTGGTCAGGAGTGAGGAGGCAGGGGGCAGGAGTCAGGAGCCAGAAGTCAGGAGTCAGGAGGAACGGGGAGTCTGAGATTTGAACGAGGCAACGTTGACGCAGGGTGATCGCCATCCCGTAGGGGCGAACCGATGTGTTCGCCCCCATCCCCGCCGTGGGGAAATTTGCCTTAGGTAGCAGGCCCAGTGCCGAGGTGAGGGCAGACACGTGGGTCTGCCCCTACGGGGGGTTGATCGTTTAGGTGGGGTTTGTGGAGGCTGTGGATGCCAGGGTTGTGGCCATTCCGTTGGGTCGCGCCAGGGACCATTGATTGGTAGCGTACTCTTGGGGCGCTTGCTCCCCTCACCCATCCACCTTTCCCTCTGAACCGTGGGTCACAGCAGTCTTTTTGCCATAGCCTAGGTGAGTTGTGGTGACCCACGCTACCCATCCCCTTACTCACCCACCCACCCCTCAACCCCACTCCCCCATGGAACGTAACCAATTCCGCATCGGCACCTTTAACCTCAATAACCTGATTCTGCCCGATCGCGAGTTTTACCAGGGCGAGACCTACTCCCAGACCAGCTACCTCAAAAAGCTGGCCTGGATTGGGGCCCAGCTCGATCGCATGCGGGTGGATATTGTGGGCTTTCAGGAGGTGTTTCACCGGGGGGCGCTGAAGGAGGCCCTGCACCGCAGCGAGTACCACCAGCAGCACGAGATTGTCATGGCCGAGGGCTTTGGTCGGGGGCCGGGGCTGGCCCTGGCGACCCGGTTTCCGGTGGTGGGGCAGCGGGTATACGACGAGTTTTCCCCCGAGGGCATTTTGGAGTTGGAGGGGGCTGAGATTCCCATCCGGCGGTTTTCGCACCCGGTGCTGGCGGTGGATTTGGCGCTGACCGAGGCGATTCACTGCACGGTGTTTGTGGTGCACCTGAAGTCAAAGCGGCCCATGATGGCCGAGGGGGCCGATCGCAGCGACCCGATCGAAATTGCCAAGGGCCACGCCCGATCGCTGATTCGCCGCGCCGCCGAGGCCACCGCCCTGCGGGTTTTGCTGATGGAGGTGCTGCGCGATCGCCACTACCCGGTCATTGTCATGGGCGATGTCAACGACAACCACACCGCCGT
Organism: Cyanobacteriota bacterium; assembly: GCA_027483425.1. Taxonomy (GTDB): domain Bacteria; phylum Cyanobacteriota; class Cyanobacteriia; order Phormidesmidales; family Phormidesmidaceae; genus Nodosilinea. Next base: position 3,427 of record JAIXUR010000531.1, read on the forward strand.
CACCACCCAGATTGTGGCCGGGCAACCCCCCTGGGAACGCTGGCCCTACCGCAAAAAAGCCCCGGTGTGGGACGTGCTGCTCTACCAGGTGAAAGACATTCAGGCGCGGCTGGGCTACGGCGACCACTACTACACCCACATTCACAACGGTCACTACGACAGCCTCGACCACATCATGGTGAGTGAAGAATTTTCGGCCCAAAACCGCGATCGCATTGGCCAGGTGACCTACGTGTCGGTGTTTAATGACCACATCTTTGACCAAACCCTGCTCGAAGACAACATCGAGCCTTGGCAGTCTGACCACGGCCAGGTGGTCGCCACCATTGAGCTCACCCCGCCCCTGTCGAGTCGTCCCCAGCTCGTCGATAGATAGAAGATAGAACCCTAGACTCCTAGGGGCGGCCCACTACCCTAGACTCTGCTCAATCCATTTGCAAGACAAATGCAATCGAGACGGAATATATAAATTCCTGATTAATTGATTTTGGAATTGACATTTTACAAATCATACCCGCCGAGCAATCATTGACATATATCCATCCCAGCCTTATTGAGGATAGAGATGCTCCATGGTTGCACTCACGGATTTACGTCAAACCGCTTCTCCCGTCGGACGGCTCACCCTGCAAACCGCGACAATCGCCCCAGATTCCACCGCCCTGCGCTGCTTGGATT
>JAIXUR010000188.1 GCA_027483425.1 Cyanobacteriota bacterium
AGCCCCCCCAGATTTAGCCAAGAACCCGTTCATCCGATGGCGTGACCCACGGGTCTCTCAACACACATACCGAGTCACATCTTCGCCACAGACATCGCTCAGGTAGCTCAACGCCCGAAAGCGCAGCGCCACCCGCTCGTCGTACACCGGATCAAGCTCACACAGGGCAGGAATATGAACCCTGTACCCCAATACCGTCACATCCCGCTCGAAGGGACAGCAGCAGGGGATAACTCGGCAAACCAGGTAAGCCAAGCGGCGGTTGTTAACCTCGAGCCGGTCAATCCATCGCCGCAGGGGAGTCAGCGGCCCCAGTCCAGGGCGGCGTGAAGGTGCGATCGGGTAATCGTGGGTGTGGGTGAAGGTAGCCATGGGAGGTGCTCGGTAGGTGGATTAGAGCGCGGCTGAGTGGGGCGGGGGATGGTGGGCAATGCCCACCCTACGGGAGGTTCACCAATCGTCGTCATCGTCTTGGGGAATCAGGGGTGGACGATCTTCGGTAAGCTCGAGCTCTTTGCGGAGGCAACCAACCACGTAGTTACTGTCTAGAAAATGTACGGAGTAGATATAGGCCCGTTGCAGGTAAGTGCCAATACCGACGATGTAGCCAATGTCGCCCTTCTTAGCCAGGTGGAACCCCACCTCTTTGCCGGGGAAGGTACCATCGTTGCGGATCAGCTTACGGACCCGGACGCGATCGCCCATATCAAAAACTGGCGGAGCATCGAGTTCAATCTCTTCGGTGATAGCCATGGGAGAAGTTGATGAGTGGGAGGGTGGGGGGTGTCGGGGCATGGCCTGCCATGCCCCGACGGCATCTACTAGCGAACTAGGTCAAAGGAGATGTCCGTCTTCGACGGGATAATGGTCTTGCGATCGAGTTCATCCAGGATGGTGTTAATAATCCAGTTGAACTGGTTGATCGCGCCCTGGTAGCCAAAGGTGGCGTAGCGGTGCATGTGGTGGCGATCGAAGATCGGGTAGCCAATCCGCACCAGGGGAGTGCCGGTGTCGCGCCACAGGTACTTGCCGTAGGAGTTGCCGATCAGCAGGTCGACGGGCTCGGTGAACATCAGCGATCGCAGGTGCCACAGATCCTTACCGCCCCAGACGGTGCCGCCTTGGCCGTAGGGGCTGTTGGTCAGCAGTTCGCGGGCTTCGGCTTCAAACTCGTCGTTGCTGTTGGTCACCACAATGTGGGTCGGCTCCGCCCCCATTTCCAGCAAGAACTGGATCAGCCCCAGCACGTTGTCAGGGTCGCCGTAGAGGGCAATCTTCTTGCCGTGAATCCAGGCCTGGGAGTCGGTCAGGGCATCCACAGCGCGGCCCCGTTCCTGCTGGAGTTCCAGGGGAATGGGCTGGCCGGTAATGGCCGACAGGGTCATCAAGAACTCGTCGGTACCCTTAATGCCAAAGGGCCGGAAGTTGTAGGTCTTCTGATCCCACTCCTTGGCAATGTACTCCTGGGTCTTGGGTGTGGTGTACCGCTGGAAGAAGATGGTGCCCTCCGCATTGATACTGTCGGCGGTGTCGGCCAGGGTGGTGAGGCCGTTGTACATCTTAAATTCGCCCGTGTTGGGAGAGTCAAAGGTGTCCGAGTTGTCCGACAGAATAGTGTAGTCAATCCCAAACAGGCCCAAAATCCGCTTCAGTTCGCGAATATTGCCGATGTAGGGGTCAAACCCCAGGTTGAAGTTGAACTTGCCGTTGGTCGTCTCAGCCTTTTGCCCCTTGGTGAGGGTGATGAGAATGCTTTTCAGCATGTTGTCGTAGCCCGTGATGTGGGAGCCCACAAAGCTCGGGGTGTGGGCCGCTGGCACCGGCAGTTCTTCTGGAATACAGCCCTCATTCTTGGCGGTGGTAATGTAAGCGCCAATGTCATCCCCAATTACTTCTGCCATACAAGTAGTGCAGAGGGCGATCATTTTGGGCTTGTAGAGGGTGTAAGAGTTTTCTAGCCCTGCCTTTAGATTGCTCAGGCCGCCAAACACCGCTGCATCTTCCGTCATCGACGAGGAAACCGCCTGGAAGGGCTCTTTGTAGTTGCGGGTGAGGTGGCTACGGAAGTAGGCCACACAGCCCTGGGAGCCGTGGCTGTAGGGCAGGGTATCTTCAAAGCCAGCGGCCACAAACAAGGCACCGAGGGGCTGACAGGCTTTGGCGGGGTTAATGGTCAGGGCTTCCCGAGCAAAGTTCTTTTCGCGGTAGTCCCAGCCCTTGGTCCATTCCGCCGTTTCAGCCACCAGCTCAGGGCTATGGGCCCCTTCAAACTGGCGCTTGTACTCAAACAGATCTTGGTAAGGCTCCGTGTGGAATAGGTCGAAGTGATCCTTAATTTTGCCGGGATCGTCGCCCCCGCAGGAGGGGGTCGGGATGCTGTTGTCAAGATTGTCAGTCATGGTGCTCTCCTTGGGGAGGGAAAGGGTGGATGGGTGAGGTGGTAGGGGCGCACGGCTGTGCGCCCCTAGGATGACTAGGCTTGTTTCCAGGGCGCTTCAATTAGCCCCCAGGTGGGATTGTTGATGGCTAGATCCATATCGCGGGCGAAGACTTCAAAGCCGTCGTAGCCGTGGTAGGGGCCGGAGTAATCCCAGGAGTGCATCTGGCGGAAGGGCAGGGCCATCTTCTGGAAGACGTACTTCTCCTTAATGCCGGCGGCAATCAGGTCGGGCTTGAGTTCTTTGGCAAATTCTTCGAACTCGTAGCCGCTGATGTCGTCGTAGATGACGGTGCCTTCTTCGACATAGTCGGCGGTGCGCTTGTAGTCGTCGCCGTGGCCAAATTCATAGCCGGTGCCGATCACTTTCATGCCCAAGTCGGTAAAGGCGGGCACCACGTGGCGGGGGCGCAGACCACCGACCATCAGCATCACTGTTTTGCCTTCTAAACGGGGGCGATATTTGGCGATGATGGCATCCATCCGGGCCTGGTAGCTGGCGATCACCTGCTCGGTTTTTTCCTGGATGGTTTCGTCAAACTGCTCGGCAATTTTGCGCAGCGACTTGGCAATTTGGCTAGGGCCAAAGAAGTTATATTCCATCCAGCCAATGCCGTACTTCTCTTCCATGAACCGGCAGATGTAGTTCATCGACCGATAGCAGTGGATCAGGTTCATCTTGGCCAGGGGGGTCATGACGACTTCGTTAAAGCTGCCATCCCCTGAAAATTGGCAGATCACCCGCAGGCCAATTTCTTCTAGCAACATGCGGCTGGGCCAGGCATCGCCACCAATGTTGTAGTCCCCGATGATGTTGACATCGTAGGGGCTCGACACAAACCCCTCGGGCAGTTGGCGGTACTCGTCGGCCTTGGGCAGTACCCAGTCCCGCACGGTGTCGTTGGCAATGTGGTGACCCAAGGATTGAGAGACCCCCCGGAACCCTTCACAGCGAACGGGGATAACGGGCTTGCCATGTTCTTTGGCTTTGGCGCGGGCGACGGCCTCAATGTCATCACCAATTAATCCCACCGGGCATTCTGATTCAATGGTGGTGCCCTTGCTGAGGGGGAAGAGGTCTTCCAGTTCATCGATGAGTTTGGCCAGCTTTTTGTCGCCACCAAAGACAATGTCGCGTTCCTGGAAGTCGGAGGTGAACTGCATGGTGCCGAAGCTGTCGACCCCGGTGGTGCCGATGTAGTAGTTGCGGCGACCCGACCAGGAGTAGTAGCCGCAGCCCACCGGGCCGTGGCTGATGTGGATCATGTCTTTAACCGGCCCCCAAACGACCCCTTTGGCCCCTGCATAGGCACAGCCACGGGTAGTCATTACACCGGGTACAGACTTTTTGTTGGACTTGACATTGCAGTCGGTTTTTTCAGCCTCTTGAACGCTGATGTGCTTGGCCCGGAGTTTTTTCGCTTTGTCGGGATAGGCCTCGAGCACCTCGTCAATGAGCACTTTTCTGTCTTCTACGGTAGTCATGGTGCCCTCTCGGGTAGGGTGGATGGGTAGCGGGTGGAGAGTGAGGGGATGAGTGGGTGGAGAAACCGGGTTTCTGTCAGTAAACCTGGACTAATGGCCCA
>JAIXUR010000051.1 GCA_027483425.1 Cyanobacteriota bacterium
AAACTGAGTGAACCCCCCGACCAAGGAGGCTAAATCATGCAAATCACGATCGACCTACCCGACAATCTATCCCTTACAGAATCAGGTCTGCACCGAGAAGTAGCGATCGCGCTTTTCCAGCAAAACTATATCAGTCTTGGCAGAGCCAGCAAAATCTTAGGAATTTACGTCATGGGCTTTTTAAAACTTCTGACAGGGCAGTAAAAGTTGAGTCGAGATGGTCTGTGGAGAAAGCCAGCTAACACTGCGTGGAAGCGGACGGTTGAGGGTTATTGGTGTTGAGTTCAAGATGGTCTGCCGCCGCTGTACTTCACCGTTAGGTATCGCGATCGCCAATCACGAGCTACTAGCATAGGTCGCCGCTTCAGATAGGGGGCCCGGTTTCTGAGTTGCCCGTCAGAGAGCCCTGATGGCTCAAGTAGCTGCCATGGATCGCAGGATCGGGCTACCTCTCCCCTCAGAAGGTGTTTGAAAAGCCAAGGAGCGTCTCAGGCTATACCTTTGGAGTAGGCTAATGTCTTCAAAATTCAGCGTTTTTGCTGTCTCTTGGCAGCAGACTATACCTGGGACAACCCTTTTCAAACACCCTCTCAGCTAGGCCTAATCAACTGCCCCAGAGCGATCGCTCACTGTCCGGGTCAAATAGGTGGGCCTTTTCGGGGGCGATCGCCAGCCACACCTGATCGCCAATGCGCACAGACTGATCAGGGGGAATCTTCGCCAGCACCGTCAGTGACTCAGTCTGCACCGTCAGATAGGTTTCGCTGCCCAGAGCCTCCAGATGGGTCACGTGGCCGCACATATTTTTGGGCGCAGGCAGAGCCAGGCTGAGGTGCTCAGGGCGAATGCCCAACAGCACCTCGCGATTGTCGTAGGGCAACAAACGCTCCTGCCAATCGCTGGGCAACGACAGTCGAAACTCAGGATGCACCAACAAAAAGGGAGCCTGGACCTGTACCGAGATCAGATTCATCGGCGGCGAGCCAATGAACCCAGCCACAAAACGATTGGCCGGGCGATTGTACAAGTCCAGCGGCGCAGCCACCTGCTGAATCTGGCCCTGGTGCATCACCGCAATGCGGTGGCCCATGGTCATCGCCTCCACCTGGTCGTGGGTGACGTAGATCGTGGTAATGCCTAACTGCCGCTGGAGATTGACGATCTGGGCGCGGGTTTCCATCCGCAGTTTGGCATCCAGGTTAGACAGCGGTTCATCCATCAAAAACACCTGGGGGTTGCGGGCCATGGCCCGACCCAGGGCCACCCGCTGCTTTTGCCCCCCCGAGAGCTGACGGGGATGACGGCCCAGCAGCAGGTCAATTTGCAGCATTTTAGCCACCGCCCGCACCCGCTCGTCGATCAACCGCTCGGCCTCGGACACGTAGCGCAGGCCGGACGGCAACCGCCGGGTCATCGCGACCAGGGGCTTCTCCCACCAGCGGCTTTCGGTCAGCAGGCGTTCTAGCTCCTGATTGGCGGGGGAGTCGCTGACGGGGGCTGGGCCAGCCCCGAGGCCAGTTCCGAGGCCAGCCCCGAGAGTAGGCAGAGACTGGTCTAGATCCGCCCCCATGCGGCGCAGGCCAAAGGCCAGATTGTCGTACACCGTCAGGTGGGGGTAGAGGGCATAGCTCTGGAACACCATGGCGGTGTCGCGCTGCTTGGGGGGCAGATCGTTCACCTTGCGATCGCCCACCCAGATATTGCCGCCCGTAATGCTCTCCAGCCCCGAAATCAACCGCAGCAGCGTACTCTTGCCGCAGCCCGAAGGGCCGACCAGCACCATAAACTCCCCGTCGTCCACGGTGAGGTTGATGCGCTTGAGCACCGCCCCCGTATCGTGGTCGGGTTCTGTGGCCCCATCCGCCGCTGGTTGACGAGACTTAGGAAAGGTTTTGTAGAGGTTTTCGATTGCGACTTGGGCCACGGCGAGTTGAACGAGGGAACAGCAAAGATCTAGAGCCTACAGCGAAACTAAGGGGTTTGCCGCTGGGCTGCCATAGCACCCCAGGCCACAGCCACCCCATTTTCTGTTTGGATGATACGCCCAATAGCAACGGCTTGAGCGCCAGGGCCAGGATTTTCCCACCATGTTGGCCGCGCCGGGGCGGCGGCCCCGCCCAACGATGGCCCCAGGGTTCACCCACCTAGGCACAATCCGATGTATTCCATACAGCACGGCAAACCCCAAGCCCTGTTGTAGCGTGGCCTTGAGAACCGCCGTTACATCATAAGGATAAGGCTATGGCATCGGTCAACCACTCCTCCCTCAGCGTCCGCCAAATTTACCAGGCTCTCCGACGGGGGGCCAAAGAGGCCCTAGTCGCCAACGGCATTCAGCCCTCCACCCGGCGGGGGAGCAAAGAGCTGACCCTAGCGGTGCAACGGCTCGCCCAACAGAGCTATGGCAGTCTAGACGAAGCCACCCAAACGGGCCAGGCCCTGGGGCAAACGATCGCCGAACGTTCCCAGGCCCAGGGCAAGACCGATTTAGATGGCGGCATTGTGCGCCAAATGATGCTCACGGGCGAAATTCCTACCGTTACCAAGGTCACCACCAAACCGACCAAAACAACCCCGGTGGTGGTAGCCACACCCAAGGCAGCGGTTCCCCCAGCAACGCCCGTACCGGCCGCTGTCCCTGCCATGGCTCCCATCGAGGCGATCGCAGCCGATGACGACGAGACCCCCGCCGCCCCAGAAGCAGAACCTCTAGCAGTAGAA
>JAIXUR010000107.1 GCA_027483425.1 Cyanobacteriota bacterium
CCCTCGATCGCCGCCGCATAGTCAGGCGCATTGAACACCGCCGAACCCGCCACAATGGCGTTGGCCCCAGCCTCAAGCACCTGCCAGGTGTTGTTGATCTTGAGGCCGCCGTCTACCTCAATCCAGGGGTCGAGGCCGCGCTCATCGCACATGGTCCGCAGGGCGCGAATTTTATCCACCATGGTGGGAATAAAGCTCTGACCGCCAAAGCCGGGGTTGACGCTCATGATCAGCACCAGGTCGCAGAGGTCGAGCACGTTCTCGATCAGCGTCAGGGGGGTGGAGGGGTTGAGCACGACCCCAGCCTCTTTGCCCAGTTCTTTAATTTGGCCCAGGGTGCGGTGCAGGTGGGGAGACGCGTTGTGCTCACAGTGCACGGAGATAATATCGGCCCCGGCCTTGGCAAAGTCGGCCACATACTTTTCGGGCTCAACGATCATCAGGTGCACGTCGAGGGGCTTGGTGGTGACCGGGCGAATCGCCTCAACGATCAGGGGGCCAATGGTAATGTTGGGCACAAAGCGGCCATCCATCACGTCTACATGAATCCAATCGGCCCCGGCTTGATCGGCAGCTTTGATCTCCTCGCCCAGGCGGCTAAAGTCGGCCGACAGGATAGACGGAGAAATCACGACGGACTTGTGAGCAGCGGTATGGGGCATGGGGGATGGTTCTCCTGTGCGTTTGTGACTATCGTAACAAAGTCTTAAAATCTCTTCTCACAAAAGTTTTAGATTTGGGAGAATTCCCCATCAATATATGATGAAGCGGTGGGATCGTCCTAGGTTTCTAGGCATTCGAGAGGCGGGCCATGGCCTGACCAGCCAGCTTTTGATGGGTTTCGGCCAGCAGGTGGGGAATTTTTTCGCGGTGGGGGCTCCGGCGCAGGCAGTCGGAGAGATCGAACTGGCTCAGTTGGTCAGCCTTTTCGCCCGGAAACCAGTGGCCCGCGTTGCCCAACATGTTGTAGCGGGCCTTGGCGTAGTCTTCCATGTCGAAGGCCAGCAGCAGATTATGCAGCCGCAGAATGGCGGGAATGTTGATGTTGCCGGGGGTTTCGTCGTGGCTGGGCAGGCCCACCGTCCAGGTGCGGAGCCAGTCGTCGCCCAGCACGGTTTGGGCGTGGCGGTGCAGGCGATCGAGCACGGGCTGTAGGTGGCGATTGGTGCCCATTGCCTGGGGTCGCTCAGACCCAGGAGCCTTCTCGACGCGGGTGTCCGAGCCAGCATCGCTGTCCTCAAGCAGAGGTAGGGTGTTGAGGTGCTCATCAAAATCGGTGGGCCGCGCCGCCCCAATGCTGAGGGTGTGCACCTGGGGATGGCTGAGGCAAAACAGGTCGTTAAACACCAGCGGACTCAGGGGCTCACACAGTTCCACCAGCTTGGCGGGGGGATTGTACAGGTGGCCCCCCTTATCGGACGGGCTGATGATGAAAACACCGAGGTCGTGGCGCTGGGCTGTGTCGATCGCCGCCCAGTTGTCCTGGTTGATGTAGTACCAGTGCAGGTTGACGTAGTCGAACTGGTCCGATGCGATCGCCTGTTGGATCACCGCCGTCGGCGCGTGGGTCGAAAAGCCAATGAAGCGCACCCGCCCCTGGCGCTGAAACTCGCGGGCTACCGCCATACAACCGCCGGGGCGCAGGGTCCAGTCCAGCAGCTCGGGGGTGTTAATGCCGTGGATGCCGAGCAGGTCAACGGTGTCGAGCCGAAGATTGTCCAGGGACTGGGTGAGATGCTGGCGAAACTCAGCCGGGTCAGCGGTGGGGGAGACCTTGGTTTGCACGATCAGGCTATCTCTGGCCAGCTCCGGCAAAATTTGCCCCAGCTGCACCTCCGAGCTGCCGTAGCCCCGCGCGGTTTCAATGTGGTTGATGCCTACTTCCAGGGCACGGCGAATGGTGGCCTCTAGATTTTCCTGGTTTTTGGCCGGAATCTCGGCCAACGGCACATCTTTCCAGGAGTGCTGGTAGCGCATGCCGCCGCAGGAGAACACGGGCATCTGAAGCTCGGTGCGACCAAAGCGTCGATACTGCATAGGGGTACGTTCACAAAAGAGCAGAGGGCTATCCACACGGTAAGCAAGCGATCGCTGGTTGTAAAGGTTTGCAGACGGGCGTTGCAGAATTAGGAAATTTTGGGGAAGAAAAGACCCCCAGATAGGGGCGCAGGGTCCGCGCCCTTGAGGGTCAACCAAATTTTCGGTATTTTCGTGGCCATAGTTATCCTTATGCCTCTCCCCTGGGGGCTGGGCCTAGTCCTGCGGAGAGCAGGCGGAAGCTTTCTCCTCTATCGTCTGGCAGAGGTTACGATCGTGGGGAAAATTAAGGTCACGGTTCTGAGATATCACGTCCATGCCAATACTCGATCAGCTCCATCCGATTTTACACAGCGGACAAGCCACCACCGAAGCCGCCCTCCAGCTCTTCGATGCCCTCGAGCCAGTCAATTTGGAGTTCATGATGGGTCGGTGGCGGGGATCTGAGCTGTCCACCCACCACCCGATGGATGGGCTGCTAGAAGCCTCCAACTGGTACGGCAAAGAATTTATTGATCCAGAGACGGTGCACCCGCTGTTGTTTCAGGATGGTCAGGATCGCATCTTTAAGGTGGCTCCGAGTCTAGCCGCCATGCGGCTCAGCCTCAGGTTGCCGATCTTCAAGCAGGAGGCTATGCGCCCTCTGCTGCGCTTAATGACCTCGATGTCTGCTACTGAGGCGAGTCAAGCCCGGCTGCGGATGATGGAGTACCGCCACCAGGTCACCGCTACGATGATCTATGACCAACTGCCGATCAACGACAGCTTTAAAAAAATAGACGACAACACCGTCTTCGGCGCGATGGACTTTAAGGGCGTACCCCAGCCCTTCTTTTTTGTGCTGCGGCGAGAGTAGACACCGGTTTTTGCGCCCTTAGCTACCTTGGGTGGAACGCTGTCGCTCATCAAGCACGAAGTAGAGCCAGGGCAAGTGCGCCTAGTTTAGCTTTGCTTTCTGGGCAACCCAATCAGCGTTCTCGGCCTCTTGTCGCAGGCTGATGGCTTCTGTTTGTGCCGATTGGGCAAGTTGTTCAAGGCTGACAGCCATTTCGTGGGCGTCTTGGCCCAACTGCTTAGCTTTTTCAAGTTTATTGCTAAAGTTCTCAGAGACCATCTCGATCTCCGCAAATAAGGCTTTGTATTCCTCAGGCGGGTTAGCCAGCCAGGCTTGGAAGTCTGGCTGGCTAGTCGCTAAAAGATCCAAGGCCTTTTCCCATGAGATCTTGAAGCTGAAATTGAGAGCACCTAAGGAGTCATACTTGGC
>JAIXUR010000590.1 GCA_027483425.1 Cyanobacteriota bacterium
GGAGGGGTTAGGGATGGGTCAATCCGGGCCGAGGAGGAGCTTATCAGTAGTCAGAAACTCAATTTTGTCGCTGTTTTAATCCACCCCGCCCTTTCCTGTGGAACACTACGCGAACGGGCACCCCTCCCGAGGAGGGGAAAGCATGCTCTCGAACTCAAGTTTCTACAGGCAGCTTTGCCACTCATTAGCCAACATTAACTGCACTACCTTGAGGCCTAGGCAGCATTTCCGCTACATAACGAGTCGGGGTTTGAACCATCGTGTTAGCCTCGTTGGTGCAGCCACCTCAATTGTAGTTTGCCCGTGGCAGGAGCCATGGGTTAAGCCGACTACTTTAGCCGCCCCAGCAAATGCTCGCCCACCCGCAGAGCATTGGCAATCACCGTCAGCGCTGGCCCCACGCTAGAGCTAGAGGGAAAGAAGCTGCTGTCCACCACGTAGAGGTTGTCCAACTCGTGGGCGCGGCAGTTTGGATCGAGAACCGAGGTGGCCGGGTCGGTGCCCATCACGCAGGTACCGCATTGATTGGCGACGACCGGCAACGGTACTTCGCCACGGGGGTGCATGCCCGATCGCGAGAACAGGCTGCTGTCTTTTTCGATCGCCTTGAGCACATCGAGCCAGCGGTACACCAGGCGATCGTGGGCCTCAGCGTTGTTGGCCGTAAACGACACATATAGCTTGTTGCCCTTCACCTCCACCCGGTTTTTGGGGTCGGGCAGCACCTCGGTCATCGCCCACCAGGCAATGGAGCGGGTGGCCAACTGCTTCAGCCCAAAGTTGGGCATGAACTTGGTGATCAGCGATAGCACCGGGGGTGACTCGGCAAAAATAGCGTCTTGCAGCACCCCGCCCATGTTTTGAATGTGGCCCATGGGATAGCTGAACTGGTTGTCACCCCAGTAGTAGTCATTAATGCCCACGGAGCGAGGAAACTTGCCCGAGTTAGCCTGGGCCGTCACCTGCACAATGGAGCTCATCTGTAGCTTCATCAGGTTGCGCCCCACCTGGTCAGAGCCATTGGCCAACCCATGGGGGTGCTTTTCGTTGGCAGACTGTAGCAACACCGCCGCCGAATTAATGGCCCCGCAGGCTAGCACCACAATGTCGGCAAAGAAGAGATAGGGTTGACCATTCAGTTCCGTGCGCACCGCCTTCACCGATGTGCCCGCCGGATTGGTCAGCAGCCCCGTCACTTTGGCCGCAGTTTTAAGGGTCACATTGGCAAATTGCAGGGCCGGGGCGACCCCAAAGACTTCTGCATCCCCCGTGGGGTCATCTGCCTGTAATGACAACGACATCGGCAGCGGAAACGGGTGGCAGCCCTGTTTGACAATGTCATCTACCACCGGCTGAATGGTGAGGTCATGAACGACGGCTGGGTAGGGATAGGCCGCACTGCGACTCGGCTCGGTGGGGTCTACCCCGCCCTGGCCATGGACCTGGTAGAGGGCTTCCGCCTCGGTGTAGTAGGGCTCAAAGTCAGCGTACTTCAGGCACCACTCTGGGGAAATACCATCCTGGTGGGCAACGGTCTCAAAGTCTTTCTCCCGCATCCGTTGCAGGGCCGCCCCATAGATCTTGGTGTTGCCACCAATGGCATATTCCATTTGCGGGGTAAAGGGTTCTCCCCCCTCGTCATACCAATTTTCGGGGGCGTGGTAGCGCTGCTTTTGGAAGATATCTACGCTACTGATGTTTTGATCTTCCAGCCGCATGGCGTCGCCGCGCTCCAGCAGCAAAATGCGCTTGCCCGAGGGGGCCAGCTTGCGAGCCAGGGTGCCTCCCCCGGCCCCGGTGCCGATGATGATCACATCGTAATGTTGGTCATCGATAATCATAGTGCTTCCCTGTAGAAGGTCTAGATAGAAGAAGTTCCTGGTGGGTGCCACCCTGCCGATACCCAGGCTTGTCTACCGGTGACAGTGTCAGTACCTCTTCCCGAACCGGTGGAGTCGAGAGCAGAATTGAGTCCGTTAAAACACTCGCGACGTCCCGATTGGCCAAGTGAGCAAAGCGCTCAGCCCGTTGGTAAACCTCATCTGGCAGGGTAATAGTGACTTGAGTGCTCATGGGGATGTAAAAGTATTGGACTATTTAGTTAAGCTATTGCCTGGGAAAAAGCTTCCTAGTTGGTGGGCAGTGCATACCCTACGGCACTTGGCGAGATCCCAGAGTTCTTTGAGCAAGACACCGGTAGCCTGAAAAAGCATAGAAGAACCCTGGGATCTGGGAGAAGGCCTACTGCCAAACGTAGATCAAGATAAACAGAATGATCCAAATCACATCGACAAAATGCCAGAACAGGGAGGTCGCCGCCACACCCACTTCGCCATCGTCGTAGTTGCCGGGAATGAACGATCGCCCCAGCATGATCCCCTGCAACAGCACCCCGGTTAGAACGTGCAGCCCATGGAAGCCGGTGAGCAGGTAGAAGGTGCCGCCGAAGAGACCATCGGTAAAGCCAAAGTCTAGCCCCATCCACTCCACCGCCTGGCCGTAGAGAAAGAAGCTGCCCATGGCCATGGTCAGTAGCCAAAAGGCGCGGAAGCCCCACAGGTTTTCTTTGTGCAGGTAGCGCTCAGCGATATAGATCACAAAGCTGCTCGACACCAGCACGATGGTATTGATAAAGGGCTCGCGCACCTCCAGGCCCTCGACCCCGGCGGGGAGCCAGTCGGTGGCGCTGGTTTTGTAGACAATGTAGCCCACAAAGAAGCTGAGGAAAATCACGCTTTCTGACAGCAGAAAGACAATGAAGCCAAACAGGCGATGTTCACCTTCTTCGTGGTGGTCAGCCGCGTGAACGGTGGCCGCCGAATTGAGAGACTGGTCGAGGTTAACTGAGCTCACTGGTCAACTCCGTAGACGCCATTTGGGACGCAATCAAAGGTTCGTTTTTACCGTAGCCATAGGGTTCAGACACCACGGTGGGAATCACCGCAAAGTTTTCGTGGGGAGGGGGTGACGACACCAGCCACTCTAGGCCGATCGCTCGCCAGGGGTTGGCCGGAGCTTTTTCGCCCAGAATCCAGGAGCTAATCATGTTGAGCAAAAAGGGCAGGGTGGAGACGCCCAACAAAAAGCCCCCCAGGCTGGCCAGCACGTTCCAGTAGGCAAATTCGGGGTCGTAGGAGGCCACGCGCCGGGGCATGCCCATGAGCCCGGCGGGGTGCATGGGCAAAAAGTTGAGGTTGACCCCCACAAAGGTGAGTACAAAGTGCAGCTTGCCCAGGCCCTCGTAGTACATGCGCCCGGTCATTTTGGGAAACCAGTGGTAAATGGCGGCGTAGATGCCCATGACCGCCGCGCCGTAGATCACGTAGTGGAAGTGCCCCACCACAAAGTAGGTGTTGTTGACGTGGATATCAAAGGGCACCGCGGCCAGCATAATGCCGGTGATGCCCGCAAACAAAAAGTTCACCAGCCCGCCCAGGGCAAACAACATGGGGGTACTGAGCTTGATTTTGCCGCCCCAGATGGTGGCCACCCAGGCAAAAATCTTCACCCCGGTGGGCACGGAGATCAGCATGGTGGAGGCCATAAACAGCATTCGCATCCAGCCGGGGGTGCCACTGGCAAACATGTGGTGCACCCACACGATCGCACTCAGCCCCGTAATCACAAAGGATGACACCGCCACAAACTTGTAGCCAAACAGCGGCTTGCGGGCGTACACCGGAAACAGCTCTGAAAACACCCCAAACACCGGCAGAATGATCACGTAGACCGCCGGATGGGAGTAAAACCAGAAGAAGTGCTGGTACAGCACGGGGTCGCCCCCGGTGGCGGGGTCAAAAAAGCTGGTGCCGACGCTGAGGTCAAACAGCAGCATGACCGCCCCCGCCGTCAGGGCAGGCAGCCCAAACAGCTGAATGGTCTGGGCCGCCATCACCGCCCAGCAGAACACCGGCATTTTGAAGAAGGTCATGCCCGGTGCCCGCATGCGAATGATGGTGGTGACAATATTCACCGCCCCCATAATGGAGGAAATGCCGGAGAGGGCCACCGCCAAAATCCAGAGAAACTGGCCGTTAATTAGGTTGCCGGTGGGGTTTTGCAGGCTGACCGGCGGGTAGGCCCACCAGCCCGACTGAGACGGGCCACCGGGCACCAAAAAGCTAGCCATTAGGATCACCCCAAACACCGGCACCATCCAAAAGGCGACGGCGTTGAGGCGGGGGAAGGCCATGTCCCGAGCACCAATTTGCAGGGGCACCAGGTAGTTGGCGAGGCCATTCAGCACCGGAAAGGTCCACATGAACAGCATGATGGTGCCGTGCATGGTGAACAGGGCGTTGTACACGGTGCGATCGACCAGGTCAGCCTCAGGGGTGATCAGCTCTCCCCGAATGATCATGGCCAGGAAGCCGCCAATCAGAAAGAACACAAAGGCGACGACGATGTACTG
This sequence comes from Cyanobacteriota bacterium, assembly GCA_027483425.1. Lineage (GTDB taxonomy): Bacteria > Cyanobacteriota > Cyanobacteriia > Phormidesmidales > Phormidesmidaceae > Nodosilinea. The sequence goes on from JAIXUR010000590.1 coordinate 4,412, forward strand.
AATGCCGATCACCTTGTGGTCGGTGCTAAAGCTAAAGAACCGCCGCCAGTTTTCGGGTTCACCGGGTACGGGCTGTTCTCGCTTGGGAGAGAGCGCTTCTAGGGAAATCTCAGTCATGAAACTATCCTGGCAGGGTTTTTCAGGGGCAGGGACTGCGGTGGTTAACGCTCCGGTAGGACAGGGGCACCGGAGTAGTTCACCAGCGGGTAGGGGGCTGGTTCTACGGTCTTCCAGCCGGGTCGATTGTCGCGATTTTCGACCTTGACCTGGTACTCGTCGTAGGAGGGGTTGAGACCCGGCTGGGGCGACAGGGCGGCCACATCGGTCAGCCACTGCTGGTAGTCGTCGGGCGACTCAACCACCACGTTGGCCTGCATGGCGGCAAAGTAGGTGCCACTGTACTGGGAGTCGCGCAGGCGGTAGGTGCCTTCCCGAATCGGAGTGAACTCAAAGTCAATGCTGCGCCCTGGAATCACATCCTGCTTGACCCGAAAGGCCGGGACAAAGAAACCATGGAGGACATCTTCGGAGGTGAGGGTGAGCTTGGCGCGGCGGTGGTTGGGCAGGTGCAGCTCGGTGCTGGTGACGTTTGCGACGGGGTAGTAAAACTCCCACACCCACTGGCGGGCGTGCACTTCGATTATTTCAGGTGCTTCCGGTGCTTCTGGGGCATCGGTCGCCTGGGCCAGGGTGAGGGGGGCCGCGATCGCCGCTCCCCCATGCATGTGCTCCATGGGCCCCAGAATATTCATCTCGTCGTAGATTCGGTAGCTGTAGCCCGCAATCCAAATCACTAGCACCAGGGGAATCGCCGTCCAGACAATTTCTAGGGTGAGGTTGCCCTCAATGGGGGGGCCGTCGCCTTCGTCGTACTTGGCAGCCCGCTGAAACAGAACTGAGTACAGCAGGGTACCCGCGACCCCCAGAAAAATGAATGTCCCCAGGGTGGTCAAAAAGCTAAACAGGTGATCGACCAACAGGGCCTCTTCGGAGGCCGGTACCGGCATCCAGGTGTAGGCGAGCTGCCCCACCCACAGGCTGATGGCGGTCATGACGCCGGCGATCGCCGCCAGCTTTAGAATCAAACGAAGGTTCATACCCAGCCTTTAGAACATCTTCGGCAATAGCACATTCAAAACAGAGAGGTCTTCGCCGGCCCGCAGCAGGCGATCGGCGCTGACATGGACGCCAAACTCGCCCCCCAGGTGCGCCCCCAGGGTACCGTGGGCAAACATTAGGGCAAATACTCCCAAACCTGTAATCAGGTAGGACCACTGCACCTGACGGGCCCGATCCTTACGCCACCGATAGCGCTGAAAGCCTCGCCAGATCGCCATGCCCACAATCAAGGTCAGCAGCAGCACACCGCCGACGCCATGCCAGAGCATGGTTTCGAGACCTTGTAACCCCCAGTCGCTGACCTCATCGCTGGGGGGCTGGGCCAGCAGCATTTCGTAGAACCCCGCCGCCACTGTGGGGAAGGTCACCACCGCTGCCGCCACCATGTTGAACCAGCCCACATCAAAGAAATTAGAGCTGTTGGCCGGAATGGCCAAAAACTTAAATACCCGTTTCTCGAGGGGAAACAGCGCGCCCACAATGTCGAAGCTGATGGCGACAATAAACAGGCCCAGGGTGAGGTGCACCAGGTTGGGGTGAATGGGCAACCCGTAGGGCAACCCGTTGGGCCCCAGCTGATTGGCTAACTGCTCCATTAGGTCAGGACTCATTACAACACTCCGTCACGAATTGCCTTGACCACTTCAACGGTATGGAGGCCGTAGAGCCACACCAGCTTATCGCCCAGATAGGTTTGAAAGAACACCAACCCGGTAAGCAGCGCCCCGGCACCTAGATAGGCCATGGGAATGGTCTTAGGGTCTTGCATGCGCAGTACGTAGCGCCAGCCGGTAATGGCGGCCACAATGCCCGACAGCGCCCAGCCCAAGATGGTGTGCAGGTGGAGGGTAGACTCTACCGAGGACTGGTAGGGTGTGGCCAGTCCTGCTTCCACCTGACCAAAAATTACCGCGATAAAAATAGAAACCGTCGCAAAGGCCATGTTCCACCAGCTGACCTCAAAGTAGCGAGGGTTTTTAGTGAAGTAGCCAATCGCGTCGCACACAAAGGCAAACAGCGCCATCGCAATCACAAAGTGCACCACGATCGGGTGAATGGTGTCGGGGTAAGGCAGGTTGTGGGCGTTGAGGGGAGGCAAATACTCAAACACAATGGTCGTCCTGGGGGGTAGGGGGCTAACAGGGATGAGTAGAGTAGGTCGGCGTGAATAAGCTCTAGGGCAGGTTCTATGTCATGCACTATAGCGCTATGGGGGCCTGGGGTAGGCCAGGCAACGGATGCTCAGAGCATAGCAAGTCACTTTGGCCCGGTTAGGTATCCCAGCTATCAATGGCCAGAGAAATCATGGCTCTAGCATGGCCCTGGCACGGCTCTGGGGGGATTCTCCCACTGACCTCTGGAAAGCTAGCCGTAATTTTATGAAATGTTAATCCCTGGCCCTTACTCGTTCATATTCTTGTAGGTGGCGACCGACGAGGGCGAGATCCGGTTCAGGTACCGGAAGATCCAGTACTTGAAGATGGTGTCGAGAATCACCGGGAAGGTGGCGATGAACAAAAAGATAAAGTCGCGGTTGGCGGGAAAGCCAAAATGCCGAGATAGCCCTTCTAGCAAGACTTCCCAGCCGTGGGGCGAGTGAAATCCGACAAAAATATCGGTAAATAGAATAATGATAAACGCCTTGGCGCTGTCGCTGAGGCCGTAGACAATTTCGTCGATAAACGCCTTCAGGTTGGCGACATCCTGCTTGCGGGTGATCAGCAGCAGGGCAAAGGCCCCCGCCGCCAGAATGTCGGCAAACACGTTTTTGACGGCGCTGGCGCTGCGATCGCGGTAGTCTTCTTCAATCTCGGTGGCCTTGGTGCGCACCTCGCGCTCAATGTCGAGCTCCGCCAGGTCGGGCGCTTTGCCGATCAGCATTTCGAAGCGCAACCGCTCTTCAAACTGCTGGAGCTCGTGGAGGGCCTCTTCTTCCATTTCAATGTTGAGAAACACATCGGCCTGTTCAGTCCCGGCCCGAAACCAATCGACCACGGGCCCCACCACAAAGGTCTTGGTAAATTGCTGGGTCAGCAGCGGCACAATCACCAGCAGCAGCAAAAACCGAATGCCAGCGGTGGTCTTGGCCTTGGAGGCACGAAATTCTTCTACCACCTCCTGCTCGGCGTTGGGGTCGAGATCTTGGCGAATGCGGTCGACGGTGCGCAAAATGGAGCGGGGCAGGACGTTGACCCGGTCGGAGAGGCCCGCCGCCTTGGTGCCTTCGGTGGGGGGCGCACTGGCGATCGCCCCCCCATTCTGACCGGCCCCATTCTGACCGGCCCGAGCTTGGTCAGCCCGCGATCGCAGCACCTGGGAGGCCGGGGCAGGCTCTAGACTAGCGGCCCCATTGGCCAGGGTAATCACCCGCTCGGGGCTGGTCTCTAGGTTGGCGTAGCGCACTTGGACGGCATCGATCAGCCGCAGCTTGCGAAAAAATAAGGCCTGCTGGTCAATCACGTTGACGGCCAGTTCGTCGCCATCGGCGACCGGCACCTGCACTTCCATCACCCGGGCATCGCTGACCCGCACCACCGACCGGCTGGCGCGAAACTCGGCCATGCGCACCCGGATCAGATTGAGGTATTTCTTCAGCTCTCCCTGGAAATAGTCCATGGCGCTGTCGCCGTAGCTGCCGTAGCGGGCTGAGATCAGGTTGCCGCCAAAGTACTCGCGCTCGATCGCCTCAATCATTTGGGCGGCTTCGTAGGCTTGGTTGAGGGCACGCTCGGGGGTACGAAGGAACCACCGCTGGGCGCTGCGAAAAAAGCCTGAGTTCTGCATTGGGTTAGGTGCTGGCGGTGAGATGTCCAGATATTACTATAGTCAGATCGGCCTAGCCCAAAGTGTTCGCGGCGATCGATGGGCGGTGAATCGTTATCCCCGCAGGTATGGGGGGATTTGGGTTAGCAACCCCTGGCATGACGATCCTCTGACATCGCCCCTGGTGCCTGACTTGGCCTGCCCACTGAACCCAGTCTTTGGTCAGCCTTGCTAACCCTTGGCAAGCACCCAAGTTTTGATATCTCAGCTCCTGTCGCCCTATGATTTGGGACAACCCTTTTCAAACCATCTCCTATGCAGAGCAGCGTATTCACCACTGTTTTACTGCCGCTGGCCCTAGCCATTGTCATGCTGGGTATGGGGCTCAGTCTGGTTCCAGAAGACTTTAGGCGCATCACCCGCTACCCCAAGGCAGTTGCGGTGGGCACGGTCTGCCAGATAGTGCTACTGCCGCTGATTGGGGCGCTGATCGCCCTGGTGGTGCCCATGCAACCCGAGCTCGCGGTGGGTCTGATTGTTTTGGCCGTCTGCCCTGGGGGGCCTTCCTCTAATCTCGTCACCTATCTGGCCAAGGGCGATGTAGCGCTGTCGGTGACGCTGACGGCCCTCAGCAGCATTATCACGGTGTTTACGATTCCCCTGTTTACAAATCTGGCGCTCCAGCATTTCCTGGGGGAAAGGGCGGCGATCGCCCTGCCGATCGGATCGACTATGCTGCAAATCTTTCTGATCACGCTGCTGCCCACGGCGATCGGGATGGCCATTCGTCACCAGTCTCCTGGCTCAGCGCGCCGCCTAGAGAAGCCCATGAGCCGCCTAGCCGTGGGACTATTGGCGCTGATCATTGTGCTGCTGCTGGTGCGGGAAGGCAGTAAGCTCCCAGGCTTTCTGGTGCAGGTGGGCATCGGCGTGGTGCTGCTCAATCTGCTGGCAACGCTGGCCGGATTTCTGGCTGGAAAGCTGTTTCAGCTGCCCCTGACTCAGCAGATCTGTATCGCCATTGAAGTGGGCATTCAAAATGGA
>JAIXUR010000213.1 GCA_027483425.1 Cyanobacteriota bacterium
CCCTACAGCGATCAACACACCCGGTACTTTATTTAGAGGCACGTCCCCAATGTCATGAAAGCAAGAGAACCTTCTAGGCGAAGACTTTTTTGGGATTGAATAATACAGTAATGGCCATGTCTTTGCCCTAATAGTCTCTAGTCAGAGCGTATTAGTGTTGACGGGATGGAGTCTTGAAATCATGGCCAAAGGCTTAAAGCAGAATGCGTTATCGATTGTCGATACGGTTACCCTAGCCGTCGCCGGAACCGCGCCGTCCTATTCCTTAAATGCTACCACCGCCGCCCTCGTGGCAGCGGTGGGGTTGGCGGCCCCTGGTGCCTTGCTCTACGGTGCCCTGCCCATGTTTGGGATTTCCTTCGCCTTTAAGTATTTGAACGAGTGGCGCGCCGATGCGGGCACGGCCTATGCCTGGGTCGGTCGGTCGGTCAATCCTTATCTGGGGTTTCTCTCGGCCTGGACGTTTCTGACCCTCAGCACGGCGTTTATGGTGGCTGCCGCCCTGCCGGTGGGCGTGATTACTCTAGCCTGGGTGGCCCCTCAACTTCAGGATAATGTGTTGGCCTCCGCCATTGTGGGCGGTATGTGGTTTGCCGCCGTGGCCACGCTCACGATTTTAGGGGTGCATTTGGCCGCCAGCTTCCAAAAGGTGATGACGGCTATTGAGGCGATCGCACTCTTGGTTTTGGCGATCGCTGCCCTGGTCAAATTTTCGGCGGCACCGCAAAACCCCTTCTCCCTGAGCTGGTTTTCGCCCGCTGCCTTTGGTAATTTTCCCACTTTTATGGCGGGCATGCTGATTGCGGTGTTCTATTTCTTCGGCTGGGATGTTTCATCCAACGTGGCCGAAGAGTCTGAGGACTCTAACTCAACGCCGGGCAATAGCGGTGTGATCGGCATGGTTGGCATTGTGATTTTGTTCATGCTGATCCAGGTGACGGTGCAAATGGGAATGACCGCCGAAATGGTAGAAGCCAACGGCACCAATTTTCTCGCTGCCTTCGGTGATTTGGTCTTGCCCCGTCCCTGGGGACAAATTGCCGTGCTGGCGGTGCTGCTCAGTACCGTGGGCACCATTGAAACCCAGATGACCCAATGTGCCCGAACGCTCTTTTCCATGGGACGCGATCGCGTCATCCACGAGAAATTTGCGGAGATTCATCCCCGCTTTCAAACCCCCTGGCTGGCTGGCCTGGTGATTACGGTCTTGGCCCTGTTTCTGATGATTCTCTCCAGCACCAGTGCGAGTATTGGTGGGGTGATGTCGAGTCTGATTAGCTCCATTGGCATCATGGTCTGCTTTTATTACGGCATGACCGGTCTGGCCTGCGCCTATTACTACCGCAAGGTGTTGCTTCGGAGCCGCAAAGATCTGTTTATGAAGGGGATCTGGCCCGTCAGCTCTGCCATTTTTCTCCTGATTCTGGCCGTCATCCAGATTCCATCCCTGGGGTGGTCGGTTTCGCTGTTTACCCTGGGGGCGATCGCCATCGGCTGTTTGCCAATGATTTACTTCCGCCTCAGGTACCGCAGTCCCTTCTACTTTGAAGCCTCCGAGTGGTACGACCCTGACGCGGCCAAGGTCAAAAAACGTGTCCTCGAGAAAGTTTAGCGGCTGCCCCCAAACGTTTACCGTTATCGCTCTATAGCGCTTAAATTATGCAAATTAATGCTCTCGCGGCCCTCGAAAAAGGGGCCCCCCTTCAAGCATTTAGCTTTCAAGCCGCACCGCTGAAGGCGTTTGACTGTGCCATCAAAGTAATGGCCTGTGGCATTTGTCACTCCGACATTCACATGATCCACGACGATTGGGACATCTCGCGATATCCCCTGGTGCCCGGCCATGAGGTGATCGGCGAAGTGGTGGAAGTCGGCTCCCAGGTCACCCACCTGAAGACCGGCGATCGCGTCGGGGTGGGGTGGCAGCAGGGCGCTTGTATGCAATGCCGAGACTGTTTGAAAGGTCATCAAAACCTCTGCGATCAGGCCGAAGGGCTGATTGTCAGTGGCTATGGCGGCTTTGCCGACTACATGGTGGTCGATTCGCGCTTTGCCTTTCTTCTCCCCGAGGGAATTTCAACGGAATCGGCCGGGCCAATTCTCTGCGGTGGGGTCACGGTCTATGCCGGGCTGCGCAATGCTGGCATGGGCTCGGGTCAAGAGATTGGGGTGATTGGCATCGGTGGCCTAGGTCATTTGGCCGTTCAGTTTGCCAGCCGTTTGGGCAACCGGGTGACGGTCTTTACCACCTCCGCCGACAAGGCCGAGTTTGCCACCCAGCTCGGGGCCCACGAGGCGATTTTGGTTCCTCCCGGTGGCTCCCCGCCCCTGCCGGTCAACAAGCTGAATATCATCATCAACACCGCTAACCAGGCCCTCGACTGGCTGGGCTATGTGAACTATCTCGACTCCAATGGCACCTTTGTGTTTGTGGGCATGCCCAGTGAGCCGCTGACCATTCCGGTCACCCCGCTGACCTCTAAGCAGCGCCGCATCATGGGGTCTGAGATTGGCAGCCCCGCCATGATTACGGAAATGCTCGACGTTGTGGAGAAATTTGGCATTCAACCCATGGTGGAACTGTTTCCCCTCGCCCAAGCCAACGAAGCCCTGCAACGGGTGCTGGATAACAAGGTCCGCTACCGCGCTGTGTTAACCGTGTGATCTAGGGTTTCAGCAAACCCCATAGCGGTTCTCGGTGCCGTGAGGTGCATCGAGAACCGCTATAACGTCGCTAGCTCGTCAGCTCACTGGCAATTATCTCCGCTTGCTTCAGGACCGTTTCTGTGGCCTGAAACGGCATGTCGGGCGGGTAGCCCTACTGGCGCATCCTGTGCTTGACGATGACCCTCAGCTATCAGGTAGTTGTAGGACTTAGCAGGAAAAGTTAGATCATGGAACAGGTA
>JAIXUR010000177.1 GCA_027483425.1 Cyanobacteriota bacterium
CTACCTCAAACGAGGGGTGATGAGGGAGGCCTTGGGCGATCGCGCGGGCGGCCTCGCCGACTTACAGCAGGCCGCCCACTGCGCCCAGGCCAAGGGGCAACCCCATCTGCACCACTACATTCTGACGCTGCTCAACGAGTGGCAAACCCCGAGGGTGTCGCTGGGGTAAGGCGTTTAGGCTTCAGGTGACCCAGGGGCACCCGTTATATCGGATATTGGGCAGACACACGGGTCTGCCCCTACGTCTTCACTTACCCGATGCAGGGCAGACACATAGGTCTGCCCTACCGACCGGCCCACTCCTCAATCCACGCCCGCAGCAACCCATTCACCTGTTCCGGGACCTCATCGTGGGGGCAATGGCCCGCCTGGAGATAGTGCTCCGTCAGGGTGGGGTAGTATTCGCGAAATTGGGCGCCCTTTTGGCGGCAGTTCATCCAGGGGTCGCCTTCACCCCAGAGCATCAGGAGGGGGCAGGTCAGCTTTTGCAGGAGCTGATCGACCGTTTCGCCCTGGCGAGATTTAAACACCGAGGCAAACACCTTGGCGGCACCGGGGTCGCCCGAGGGGCGGCGAATCTCTTCCACCAGCTGATCGGTAATGGCGGTTTTGTCGAGGTATACCTGCTGGAGGGTGCGGCGAATGGTGCTGGGCTGGCGCACGTACTGAAACAGCAGCCAGCTGGGCAACGGCTGCAGCATCAGGGACTGGATGGCCTTGGCCACCGGGTTAGGCTGCGATCGCGGGGCGGAGTCAGGACTGGAAAAGGGCCCGGCACTGTTGAGCAAGACGAGCCCCGCCGCTGATTCGGGGTGGTTAGCCGCCACACACAGCGACCCATAGCCCCCGAGGGAATTGCCCGCCAGCACCGCTGGACGACCGATGACCTCGGTAATAAACGCCTGGAGCTGGGCCTGCCAGAGGTCGCCGCTGTACGACCAGTCGGGCTTGGCCGATCGCCCGAACCCCAGCAGGTCAATGGCCCACACCTGAAAATCGACCTGTAGGCCCTGGATCGTCTTGCGCCAGTGGTCGGTCGAAGCCCCAAAGCCATGCACCAGCAGCAGCGGTGGGCGGTTATCCTGAGCGTCGCCCGCCACAACGTAGTGAATGGCTTGGTCGCGCCAGACCCAGTAGGTGCGCTGGGGACTATCGACGGACTGGGAGGCGGTGGCAGTCATAGCAGCTGAGGAACGGTTATGTAAACAAATGTTAATTATGATGGTAGCGAATCTTGCCGCTGCCCGCGCAGTGAGGATGACAAAAGGGCCAAGACCAGGCATTGTGGCAGAGAGACACTCTCTAGGCCTGGTGCCATGGCTGCCCTATCTCGCCCTCGTCGATCGTCTAAATCATCCCAGCGTCGCGAATTTTCTAAATACGATGCCCGTCGCCTCAGGGTGCGGTGGTTTGGGCGGATCATGGCGGTAATAGCGCTGCTTAACCTCATCCTCGTCGTCTTGGACCTCAGCTACATTCCCCTGCGCGACCTATACCTCAGGTTTTTGCCGGGGGTGACGACCTGGTACGGCGAAACCTTTAAGGGCATTGAGCCTCACCGGTTTACGGCCCACTATCTAGCTACCGTCGACCAGCTCGACGAGCAGGTGGCCCAGACGGGGCTGATGTCTCCCCAGGCCGAGGCGATTTTGGCTAACTTGCAGCAGCAGAGCACCGCCATGGTGACGGAAAACCCGTTTCAAGTGGCCAATCGCTCGGGCAACCTGGAGCTGATTAAGAACAAGATGCGCGATCGCATCAAACTGGATTCTGCCACCGACTCCTTGACCACCTTTTGGAGCGTTCCCCACCTGAGCAAAGCGGGCTTTTCGACCGAAATGGCCTTCTTTAACGGCGAAATTCGTCCCCTAGTGGAAACCAACTTCTTTCGGCATATTGCTGTCCACGGCGGGTTTGTCGATCTGTTTTGGCGCATTGATATCTGGTTCAACCTGCTCTTTGGCCTAGAGCTGCTGGCCCGTAGCATCTACCTCGATCGCCGCTATAAAAACTTCACCTGGCGCGATGCCATGCTGTGGCGCTGGTACGACGTGCTGTTGATTATTCCCTTTAGCGCCCTGCGGCTGCCATGGCTGGCGTTGTCGCGCATCATTCCGGTGATCGTGCGCATCAACCAGTCGAATCTGATCAATCTAGAGCCGATCCAAAGCCGTATCAGCCGGTTTGTGATTAGCCAGGTAGCGGTCGAAATGACCGAAATTGTCGTCCTCCGCATCATCGACCAGATCCAGTCGCTGGTGCGCGATGGTAGCGTCACCCAGGCCCTACTGGAACCTAATTCGCGCCGCTATATTGATGTGGGCGGGGTGAATGAGCTGGAGGTGATTGCCCAACGGTTGGCCGCGCTCACGGTGTACAACGTGCTGCCCGAGGTCAAGCCCGAGGTCGATGCCCTGCTCAAGCAGACGATTACCCAAGCCTTTGATCGCGCCCCTGGTTACCAGGGGTTTCGCCAGCTGCCTGGTATTGGCAACCTGCCCGATCAGGTGACTCAGCAGGTGGTGGCTCAACTCTCAGCCAACCTCTACGGCCTGGTCAAAGGCTCCCTGGAAAACCAGTCAGGGGGTGAGTTGACCCAGGCCCTGGTGCAAAAGCTGGGCGAGACTTTTCGGGCACAGCTAAAAGAAAAGGAGAATCTCGGCGAGATCGAGACCCTGGTGGTGGATTTTCTGGAAGAAATTAAGCTCAACTACGTGAAGCGCTTGGCCACTGAAGATGTCGATCGCCTGATCGAAGAACGCTACCAGCTCTACAATGTCACCCAGGCCGACCTCAAGGGCGATCGCTAGACCTGAAGGTTGACCTGGGCGTCTTGCTTAGATCGTTAGCTGAGGTGCTAAAGCACCGGTACAGTATGGCTAAAAACCCGGTTTCTTCGTCGCTGCGCTAACGGTATGACTTGCATTCTGGCCGAGAAACCGGGTTTCTGTACAAGCTGGCTGAGGCGCTAGCGGTACCAACTGCCGAGTTCCCCAGGGCTTTGATGGGGCAAACCCTAGGGTTTAATGCCCAGGCGATGCTTAAGCACCCGCCAGCGGTGGGCCATGGTCGGCAGCCGCAGCCAGTAGGCCCAGCGGCGAGAAAACGCCCCCAGCCGCCCCGTGATACAGAGCCCAAAGCCGCACACCACCGCTTCGCCTTGGCCCAGGGTGAGCATATCTCCCAGGTGGTTATAGACAAAGGGTTTGAGGGGGCGGTTGGCGATCAGGGCGGCCACATTGTGGGCTACCACGGGGGCGGCCTGGTAGGCGGCCTGGGCCGTGAGGGGGGCCTGGGCTCTGGCACCAACGCGGTCGGGGGCGGCCATGGCGGCCATATCCCCTAGCACAAATACGTTGCTGTAGGCAGGCAGTTGCAGGGTGGGCATGACCTGACACTGGCCCAGGGCGGTGTGGCTGGGGCGATCGCCGCCTAGCCAGGGGCGTGGCACCGTACCGACGGTCCACAGCACCAGGTCGGCGGGGCAGTGGTGGGGTTGGCCCTGGATGCCAAAGGTCAGCCCCCTGGCATCCACCGCGGCAATGGCGGCATTGAGATAAACCGCCACCCCCCGCTTGGCCAGGGCGCGGGTCGCGGCCCGCTTGACCTGCTCGGGATAGGCACGCAAGATTTCTCCCCGCCGATCGACCACGGTGATGTGGCCCCGCTGGCCCAGGCGATCGCTCAGTTTGCAGGCTAGCTCTACGCCGCTGGGGCCAGCCCCGGCCACCACCACCCGCACGGTGGGCCGGTGGTCAAGGTCGGCGAGCCGCCGTTCGAGCTGCTCGGCATCGGCCAGGGTGTTAAAGGGCAAGCTGTGGGCCTGGCTACCGGCGATCGCTGGGGGGCGCATTTGGCTGCCCAGGGCCACCACCAGGTAGTCATAGGTGAGGGGGTCGCCGTGGCGTAGGGCCACGGTGCGCTGGGTCAGGTCGAGGTGTTCGACCCAGTCTTGGCGTAGGTCAATGGCGGTGGGGCGCAGCAGATCTTGGTAGGTGGGGGCAATTTCCCAGGGAGCGAGCTCTTGGGTGAGGAGTTCGTAGAGCAGGGGGGTGAAGTTGAAGCGATCGCGCGGCTCCACCAGGGTAATGTGGACGGGCCGAGGCAAGTGGTGCGATCGCTGGTGTAGGGCCAAGGCACAGTACAGCCCACCAAACCCACCCCCCACAATGCAGACCCGCACAGCCTCGGGGTCGGGGCCGGCGACCGGTCTAGAATAGAGGGCGCTAGAGGGCTTAGACGGCATAGTAAAAGAACGCAGGGGGCTGTGCCAAGGGTGCCCAGATTCCGGCACAATAGCGCTCAGGGTAGGAGACAGAAGACAGGAGTCAGAATTCAGAATTCAGAATTCAGAAGGCACTTCCTGCTTGACTCCTAGCTCCTGACTCCTGACTCCTAGCTCCTGACTCCTGACTCCTAGCTCCTGACCCCTGACTCCCGATTCAGCCAATTCTTCCCAGCTTCAGTTCATACCTGCCCTACTCCCCTCTCCTGTGATCTCGCTCCATGCCTGAGTTTTGCCAGGGGC
>JAIXUR010000305.1 GCA_027483425.1 Cyanobacteriota bacterium
CAATGGGACAGGTTCACCATAAAGAAGGCGAGGTTAGCGGCATTGGTGACCGTCGTTGGCCGAATCGTCATGAAGTCTTCGAGCCCCCAGAACTGCTTGGCATCGCGGAAATTAAACTCGATTTGGAACCGCAAACCGTAGTAATCGACCAGGACATCAGCCGCCAAGGCCAAATCACTACTGAAGAGAATGACGTGGGCACGGGCCTGAGTGCGCAGATTGATTCTTTCCAAGATCACGACATTGAGCGAATGGGCAAAGTGCTCATGAACAGCGGTGCCCTGATACCGGTTGGTTTGCACGGTGCCGTCGCGCCCTGGGGTTAGAGTCTGCTGGTTTAACCAGGCTACCGGAAGGGCTTGGTAATCGAGTCTAGGGCCATATTTAGCCCGCTTATTCGAGCCCGTGTAGGGCTGATGCAAGGCCGAGTCACAGCGTAACTTTGAGATGAGATGCAACTGCTGAGCGCGCACCATACAGAGAGCATTGTTGTTGCCAAAATGACCATCTAAGACCAGATAGCGCACGGTTAACCACCCACTGATGCGGCCTAGCAGGGCGGCCAGTCCAGCGCGAATCCGTTGTAGTTCTGGCGTTAAGGTGACCTCATCTTTAGCTTTCGTTTTCTTCCCCTTGGGTCGTCCTCCCCGCGACGGGGATGCGGGCGGATGGGCTTGGCCCGCTTTCTTCTTCTCCGCTTTTGCGGCTTTCGCCGCCTCAATCGCGGCTTTCTCCTCCGCTGTACGCACCACTTGCTCCACGCTCACCGGGTAGGACTGGCGTTCTCCCACCGCCACCAAGGACAAGGCGAAAAAGGCTAATCCTGGCACCGCCTTGTCGTACAGGCTGCTGTAAAACCGGTCGAGACCATGGGTTTGCTTCCCGGCTTTGGTGATGACGACTTCGTCACCCGCCAGAATATAGGTCTCCTCGCGTCGGTAACACTGCTGTTGAAAAAAGAGCCAGAATAGTCCCGCCCATGGAATCACAGCGCTGAAAAACCGTTGCACACTCCGATAACTTCCCCCCGCTTCCGTCCACCGGGAAATCCCCAGCATCGTTACCCGACCACTCATGGCCACCATCCCCTGGGCGATCCGGCTCAATCGCCGAATGCTGGTCTTGTCCCAGGCCGTTTCCAAGCCTTCCACGAGCGCTAAGATATCTAGCATGGGCTTTTGAATGTGAGGAGTTGTTTGGTTACCACTACTCTATTTCAGAAGCCCTCCCTCGTTTTGGCGAAGGTATTGGGCCAAGAAACCGGGTTTCTGTACTGACGTTCTAGAGGTGACGGACTGCGATCGTATAGGATGCTCGTTGATTAGACTCCCGCTGAGTTTTGACAATCCGGAAGTCTGAATCACAGTAGAGATGCTCCAGCTGAGGAGTCGCTTGGAGAATTTTCTCTACCTTCGTGGTCGTGGGTTGGTCTAGGTGCTTCATCCGAGTCACCTTGGGGGAAGCCACGGCTTTGGTAAACCAGGCCTCGGCCACCGGGGCCGTAAACGGCCTGGCTCGCAGCCGCAGGGCCTGCTCAACACCCACATTTTGAATCAACCACTGCTGATCTCTCACCTCGTACCGCTGAATCAGCATGAAGTCGTAGGCTACCAGCCACGCGGATAATTTTTTCAGCACGGGCAGGCGAGAGCCGGGAGCGTACCGGGCCATGTTGGCGTAGTAGCCATCGGGGTGAAAGATTTGGTAGGACTGATCGCGGATGCGGCCGGGAAAAATGTCTTGAAAGGGAATCGTAGACCACAGGGATAGCCAAACGCCCTGAACCAGGGCAATCTGATCACCGGCATCGGGGACTGGATTGCGCCGCTGTAGCTCTGCCACCAGGGCAGCCAGCTCGGCCTTGTAAAACTGAACTTTTTGGCCGAGAGCATCCCCATCGCGGTTGGCCACTCGATCCAGCACAGCTTGCTTCAGCTCATCGGTACTTTTCTGCGTGCAGCTATCGAGGTCGACCATGGACGTCACATCTCTGTTGAATGAGGTTTGCTCAGGGAATTGGGTCTAGCGTTACTCCAACAGGCGAGTGACCGCAGCGTTGTAGTCTTGGTACGACTTGACGCCGGTGAGGGTCTCTAGCCGTTCGCCGTGCTTAAAGAACATCACCGCCGGGATCCCTTTCAGCTCAAACCGCTTAGATATCTGCCGATTGGCATCAAAGTCTATTTTCATGACGGTGACGCGATCGCCGTAGGCCTCAGCCAGTTTATCGATCGACGGCATCACCCGTTTGCAAGAGCCGCACCAAGAGGCCATGCAGTCTACCACTAGGCGCGGTTTTTCGGCCAGCAGTGCATCAAGCTCGGCCTCATCCTGAATCAATCGTGCCGCGCCCGCTTCCCCTTCGCCCAACTGGGCTAGAGCCCTGGCCACTTCAGCAAAGGATAGGTTGGCGTTGACGGTTTTGAGCTGCGATCGCTGCCGATAATACTCCAGTAGCGGCATGGTCTCTGCCCCATGGAGCGCCAACCGCTGACGCAGGCTGGACAGGGACTCAGCCTGCCCTGGCTCCGCCGCTAGCCGGTTGAGCAACAGCCCGGTTATGACCTGTAGCTCAACCGCCGTTGCCATGGGTTGACCCATTGCCAACCACCACTCGTCAAAGGCCTGGGCCTGGGCTAGGGTGCGCGGAAACCCATCTAAAACCCAGCCGTTGAGCATGGTGTCTGGTTGTTCAAACCGCTTCCGGATCAGCTTGATCGCTAACTCATCGGGCACCCGTTCTCCGGCTTCCACGTAGGCGCGGGCCTCAACGCCGATCGCAGACGCGTTTGCGATCGCCTCACGCACCAGCTTGCCCATGGAAACATGGGGAATGTGCCAGCGTTCAGCTAGGGCAGCGGCCTGTGCCCTTACCCCACTCCCCGGCGGCCCTAAAAGGATAAACTGCTGAGTGCTCATAACGGATCAATGGCTTAATTGTCGTGCCATAGATCGTTATAAGCCATATTTTGGCTGCATGGCTCAATCCATAAGAAAACGGAACACCTTAGGGACATCGCCTTAGTGGTGCAGAAAACTCCAAGGCAGTCTCAGCATGAGAATGTAACGACCCTAGCGAACTCAATGCGGCAGTCTAAGGCGTCTCGTTTGCGCTGAGAGGCGCAGGCGGGTGGTGGATTGCACTTGGGCAACGCTTGGAGGACGGGCAAGGGCAGTCGCTCATAGCAGAGCCGAGCCAGTTCCCGTAGACCCAGTTGCAGAAAACTCAAGCCCCGGTCGCCATGCCAATCTAGACGAGTCCGTTGGCCCGCCTTAACCAGCATCATGCCCAGCACCAGGGCAGTCAGGTAGGCGCAATCCAGCAGCATAAATAGGCGGGTCAAGCCGTCGGCATCGCGTAACCCCGAGTCAAGGACATCCAAGGCGGCTGACTTGTAATCTTTGAAGTGGTGTTTCCCCTCCGGGGACGCTTCGCGAACAATCCCTCCAAAGCACTGGCCGTAGAGCGCAAAGGTTTGCAGAGACACCGTTTGGCTGGACAAGACCGCCCAGGTGTCTTGCGCACCCGGCACATTAGCCGTTGCCAGGTGGGCATCAATATCACCTAACACCCGCACCGGCCCCACCAGATAGGCTTGTTCTGGGAGCGGGAAGAGGCTCTCTAGCGATTGAGTTCGACCGTCGGTGGTGGTAACCAACAGGTCTGACTTCGCCCGAATCGCCCAATCCCACTTCTGTCATGGCACTGCCATGCTCCAAGACCACCTGAGCCAGAGTAAAGGAGCGGCCACCCCAGGCCAAGCACACCTCTATCAGACAAAATTGATCCCACAGCATGCTGGCCTCCAGCGTCAGGAGAATCGCTCCTCCGGCAAAGGTCGACAGCAGGTGACCCAGTATCGGCTCGTAGTAGCGTTCCGCTGTGATCTAAGGATTATGGAGAAAGTAGCTCAGCCGTCCCATATGGGCTCTCGCACCGCAGTTGCGATGCGAGAGGTAAGGTATCCATCGCCCGAGACAGGCCTCGCCGGACTGCAACACGGCTGCCACAATTTCAGCAAACCCTTGCAGATGCCGTTGGTCTTTGGGCTGTACCCATTGACTCAGTTGGTCTTGCAGTTGACGATACAAGAGGGGTGTTTCCATGAGGCTGGCCTTGAGTTGGGGAATTCAAGCCTCTCATGAAATGCCCCGCTCCATCCATCCCGTCTCATTTGAGACTCCTTTCACAGCAACCTTTTCAGGACTTTTCTGCACCACTAAGCCAGCAACCTTGGAAACCTTTATTTTTGTCCACCTACTTACCTTGGGGCAGTGCAAGCCGGTGCCCAAAGGTAGGGGCGATCGCCCAAGTCTGGGATCGGTAGCCATGCCACATCCTACAATTAAGGTGACTTCTGGAAAATAGTTTCCCAAATGGTGGGCAGTGCCTACCCTACAGCGGCTAGGTAGTGTCTTGGGATCAGCGGCGATCGCCCGAAGGAAGAAAGTCCGATCAGCGGGTACCGTTAACTCATCCAGAATTTTGATGTTCTATGGCGTTTCTCCCCCCCTCCCAGGCCAGTCACCCCGATACCGCCCCCATCACCCCGCTGAGTCGGGAGCGGGTGTTGCATGCCGCCCTGCACCTAGCCGATCAGGAGGGCCTTGAGGCGCTCTCGATGCGAAAGCTGGCCCAGGCCTTGGGGGTCAAGGCGATGTCGCTGTATAACCATGTCGCCAGCAAAGACGACCTGCTGGATGGCC
>JAIXUR010000314.1 GCA_027483425.1 Cyanobacteriota bacterium
CCCAGCAGCGCCCCATCTACCGCATTCGCGAAGTGATTGAGATGTCCCCGGTTCCCTAGCGCCAGCCCTGGCTAGGGCTGGCGCAAATGCCCGTCTATAGGAAAAAAGCCATGCCCCCGTCCCCCCTGACGCTGTTTGTGGATAGCCTTTTCGCCAGCCCCTATGCGCTGTCGGCCTACGTTAGCCTGGTGGAAAAGGGGCTGGGCGTGGATCTGCAAACCGTTGATCTCGGGACAGGGGCCCATCTGCAACCGAGTTATCGCGATCGCTCCCTCACCGCCCGAGTCCCGACCCTGGCCCACGGAGACTTTTACCTGTCTGAGTCCACAGCCATTACTGAATACTTGGAGGAGGCGTTTCCAGCCCCCCAGTATGCGGCGGTACTGCCGACCAAGATCGCCGACCGGGCCAGAGCCCGGCAAATTCAGGCGTGGTTGCGCAGCGATCTGTTGGCGTTGCGAGATGAGCGCCCCACCGACATTATTTTCCTAGGGGCAACGGGGTCGCCTCTCTCTGAAGCGGGGCAGCGGGCAGCGGCTAAGCTGGTGACCGTGGCCAGCGACCTATTATCCCAGGGACATCAGCTCTCTCTGTTTGACCAGTGGTGCATTGCCGATACCGATTTGGCCCTGATGTTAAATCGGCTCATTCTCAATGGGGATCCGGTACCCGCTGTCCTGGAAGACTATGCCACCCATCAGTGGCAGCGATCGTCGGTGCAACAGTGGATTGAGCTAGGTTAACCTAGCGGTACCAACCCTACAATTCGGTAACTAATTGTTTCAAAATCCGGGCCACCTGGTGCAGGTTGTTGGACTCGTCGGATAGCAAGGTGAACTTATTGGACAGGGCATATTGAGCCAGGGGTTGACGCTGGAGCTTGAGAAATAAGAAATCTTCCCCAGTGGTGATTAACCCATAGGTCGGGTCTTGGGTCTTGGGGCTACCCATCATATAGGCTAGGGTTTGGGGGATAGCTTGCATAACGCTAAATCCAAAATGCTTAGCTTCTACCAGGACTATCCAGAGGCGCTGTTGAATAATGACAACATCAATGCGTCCTCTCAGCACTTGGTCGTCGTTTTCAATCGCAATTTCCACATAGCGCTCTCCCTGAACTCGCAGGGGTGGGTCACAGAGGCCCAGCAGTTCTAGCAGGGGCGACACCATGATCACATTGACAGTGCCTTCGGAGATAGAACCATCGGCGGCGTAGCTTAAGTAGCGATCGCAATATTTATCTAGGGCAGCGCTTTCAATGGAGGTGAGCGCCGGTAGGGGCTCCCGCCACTGGGGAAAAAATGTCGCAGCAGTCGTGCGACTTAACCCAAACCGCTGGTGGGCATCATTTAAGTTTGTGATGGCCTCGGTAATAGCGGTGGTTTGTACCATGGGCCGACATCCTGACTATCCGTCAATCTCTCTTCAGCCTACCCTACCTGGCCAGGTCAGCATTACGGTTTATACCAAATCCGAGTCACACAACCCCGATTCGAAACCGATACCTCGTAGGGAGCATTGCAGTGCAATGCCCCTACAAACCGGGGGTATACAGATAGAATTTGGTATTAGATATCTTCAGCACCTCGTTTTGGCCCGCAGGTCTACGCCCCACAGGGATGCCTCCGGAGGTAGACCCTTGGGCCAGGGAAGCTATTTCCAGCCAGCGCGATCGGTAATGCGCAGGGCCTCGGGGTTGTTGCGGCCAATCACAGCGGCGCTGAGGCTGTCGGCCTTAAACTCGCCAAAGCTGGCCACCACAGAGTCAACCGCTACGCCCTCAACCACGGGGTACTCGTTGTTGCTGTTGGCAAAAATGCGCTGGGCCTCGGGGCTAACCAAGTACTCCAAAAACTCAGTGGCGGCGGCGGCATTGGGGGCCGTACTCACGACCCCCGCCCCGCTGATGTTGATATGGGTACCGCGATCGCTCTGGTTGGGGAAAAACACCCCAATGGCCGCCGCCACCGCTTGATCCTCGGGTTTATCAGACTTGATCAAGCGGGCCAGGTAGTAGGTATTGGCAATAGCAACGTCGCCCTGACCAGCGGCGGCGGCCTTAATCTGGTCGATATCGCCCCCTTCGGGAGCGCGGGCAAAGTTAGCCACCAGCCCCTTAGCCCACTCTTCCGTATTGGCGGCACCGTCGGTGGCAATCATGGCCCCTACCAGGGACTGGGTGTAGACATTGGTGGAGCTGCGGGTGAGAATGCGCCCCCGCCACTGGGGATCGACGAGCGCTTCGTAGGTCGACAGCTCGGTAGGGTTGACGGCCGCTTTGTTGTACATCAGCACCCGCGCCCGCTTGGTGAGCCCAAACCACAGCCCATCGGGGTCGCGGAGATTTTCGGGAACCGCCCCATTCAGCACAGCCGAAGAGACCGCCTGAAACATGCCTTCCTGCTGGGCCCGCCACAGACGACCGGCATCGACGGTCATGAGCACGTCGGCGGGGCTATTTTGCCCTTCACTCTTGATCCGCTCAATCAGCTGGTCGGCCTCGGCCTCGACCACGTTCACGCGAATGCCCGTCGCCTCCCGAAACCCATCGTAGAGCTGGTCGTCGGTGTCGTAGTGGCGCGACGAGTAGAGATTCACCACGGGCCCCCGACCAAAGCCAAACTGGGCATTGGCGGGGCGCTGGCGCAGCTGGCCCAGGGCTACGGCGGTGGCAGCAGCGGCAGCCCCCGCCCCCAAAAATGTACGTCGTCCTAGCGTCATCGAATGTCACCTCAAAAAATACAGCCTCAACGAAACCCTTGGAAAATCCCAGTGAGTGGGCCCCTCCCAGGGCCTTGAGAAGTCAGTTCAGATTGTAGCGCTTATTGAGACTATTTCTTGATAGAGTTGCCTCTTTGACTCAACCATGTAGCGAATTATTTCAATAGGTCTATGGTTTTGAGTGTCAGCACGTCTAGACAAAATCACCTGGATATCAGGGCTTGAGGCGAGGGGCTATTGGTATTAGAATGACCTAAGAAGAATAAGTCCTGTTAGCTTATCTGCATCTGTACCCACCACCTTTCGACAATGACTCCCAGATTAGCCGCCTCCCCCTTTGCCCTGCGCCGTCCGTCATCTCAAAAACCGGCGCGATCGCGATCTTGGGTGGGATTGCTGTGTGTCGTCGCGTCCTTGGCCGCCCACGGGGCCCTGCTGGCCCTGGTGTTGCCTAGCCCTACGGCAGAGAATCTACCGGCAGATTCGCCAGTGGAGCCGCCCGTTGTCCTGGAAGATATTGCGGTAACGGTGCTGCCCAAACCAGTCGTAGTCGATGCCTTGCCTGCTGAAGAAATCGCTCAACCGACGGCCTCCATGCCGGTGCTTCAGGCGGCACCGCCAGCGGTGTCCGCCGCCCCAGTGCCGCCCGTGTCATCGCCTGTCCCCAGTCCCGTTGCGCCTGAGCCTGTCCCACCCGCCCCGCCTGCTCCACCGGAAGAGGTTTCTGGCCCCTACGTCAATTTCCCTCACCTGGGCGGTCAGACCGCCTGCCAAGGGCTGAGCGACTGCTGGCGCAGCCCCGTCAGCAGCAGCTGGCGCAGCGTCGCCAGCGATCTAGAAGAGCGGCTCGAGGCCCAGGGCTATACGCTCAGTAACGTTACGGGAGAGGTGCTTGCCATTGATTCAGGGGTGAGGGTCTATGCCGTCAGCAAGCCCGGCGAGCCCGACTATTTCCTCAACCTGGTTTCGGTCGCAGACGGCGTTCTCTACACCATGACCGCCGAACCCATGACTTCGGCTCAAGTTCTTGTTCTGCAGCGATCTTGATGGGGGTGATGGGGTGTAATCGGTTCCCAAAAATATCTCCCAGAGGTATCTCCCAGGGGCGCAGATCCTGCGCCCCTGGGAGATACCCAAATTCTTGGGTATTGTCGTGGCCAGAACTTGTCCTACAGCGATCGCAGAAACATCACCAAGGCGGCCCGATCCTCGGCTGACATCGCCCGAAAGGTGTCCTTGGCCCGCTCCGCCTCGCCACCGTGCCATAGAATCGCTTCTGCTAGGGTCCGGGCCCGGCCATCGTGCAGATAGCCCGAGAAGGGTAGAACCGTCTGGGTCAGGCCCACCCCCCACAGGGGCGGCGTGCGCCACTCTTGGCCCGAGGCTTGAAAATCAGGCCGACCGTCTGCCAACCCCGGCCCCAGGTCATGGAGCAACAGGTCAGTATAGGGATTAATGGTTTGGTCAGCCAAGGCCGGAATTTCGTGGTGGCCCGTACTCAGTTCAGAGATATGGCACGCTACGCAGTTGGCCGACCCAAACAGACGTTCTCCCCGCTGCACCTGGGGATCATCGACCAGGGTGCGGGCGGGTACCCCAAGGGTCTGTACGTACACCGCCGCCGCCACCAGGGTGTCCATGTCGATGTCCATCTGCCCATCGGCGGCGGGAAAGAGCGGATTGGTGACGCCCATGTCATTGGCGTAGGCCGAGGCCGACTGCTGTAATAGGTTGGGGGTATTGGCCTTCCAACCAAAGCGACCCAGGGTAGGGCGCTGCTCGGCTACATTCCACACCTGGTTAGGGCGACCCGAAACGCCATCGCCGTCGCGATCGTCAGCATCGGCCCGCTGCACAATGTCAGCCTCGGGCACCGCCTCCAGCAGGCCCGCCCCAAACACCGGTTGGGCAATGCGGTGAGAGGTGGCAATGCCATCGGGCAGTGGCGTGCCGTCGAGGCGCTCTAGGGTGAGCTGGGGCGATCGCAGTTGGTAGGCGGTGCCATCGGCGTAGGTACCCGGCTGCTCTGCCCAGGCCAGTTGCACAACGGCTTCGGGAGCATGGCCGTACACGCCCTGCTCCTGCACCTGGGTGCCCAAACCGACGACTGCCGAGGCATTGGCTCCGGGGGG
>JAIXUR010000127.1 GCA_027483425.1 Cyanobacteriota bacterium
GGCTCCTACACCCTCCCCGATGATTTAGAAGACCTGGTACGCATATTGGTCGGCATATTGGAGTGAGTCGATAATATTTCCGGTTTTGCCTGTTGGGAAGCAAGGCTATGGGACTTGAATTTGGTATTCCTACGGCAACTAGAGGCGATCAAAGAAGTCAACCACACATTCGCCCGCCTTCACCTTGGCCCGAATAAACTGGCGTGCCAGTTCTACTTCTTCAAACAGAACCTTGCCATCAGCGGTAATTTGCACTTTAATCGCATCCAATTCTGTTGTGGTAATTACCCCATCAGCCACCGATCGCTTCAGTAAGTCTTCGAGCGTTTCAAGCTGCTGTAAGTCTTCATCAGACAAGGGCTGTTGGGTTTGACGTTCAATTTCCATCGCCAGCTCCCCGGTAGGTGATTTCAAACAATTGTAATGTCATCGCTGCGACGCACCAGAACTAAATCGAGTGCTGCCTTGGGCCGAAAACATAGCTTGACAATCCAAAGTCGAGAGCCAGGCCGAAACTAAATTCCGGCTCCTGACTCCTGACTTGTAATGCTTCCATCGGTGAAATTTTGACGCTAATCAATCTTTTGTTTGATACTGTCAACCGCATCCTCAGCGGCATGTTTGAGGTCGTCTAGCAGGTTACCAGCCTTATCTTTCAGATCGCTCAAAGCCCCCATGGCAGAGCCTTGAACCTGCTTGGCTTCGCCTTTAGCCTTTAGCTCCGCGTCGCCGGTAAGTTCACCAGCGGCTGCTTCAACCTTACCTTCTACTTTCTTCGCTTCAGCCTTAATCTTATCGTCTAAGCTCATGGTGAGGCCCTTTTTAAATGCCTCTATACACTACGCCGAGCAACATTTTAAGGGCTATAAAATCAGGAACATTTAATATTTTGGCTGAATGTTTTTAACCACCCTGCCTGAATTGTGAAAATAGGTAGGACAGGCATCTCGCCTGTCCTACCTCTAACAATCAATCGCACAAGGTTTAGACGTCATACCCATGACTTAGGATTGAGTGCGCCCTAGGTGCACAGTTCCGTAGTCCAATCTTGAGAACCCCGGTTGAGCCGACACCGCACCTGACGGCCCGCCCAGTCCAGTCGCCATTGATCGCCCTCGGGCACAAATTCTAGGCGGTAGCGCATGCCCTCTACCGAGTCGTCGAGCAGGCCCGTTTGGGTCAGGGTCACCAGCGTGAGGTCAGCGGTTTCGTCGACCACCACCTCTTCTCGAAAGTTGCCTTCCCCCGGATCTGAGATACCAAAAGCATCGAGGGCAATCTGTTCGGGGTCGGCCCCTACCAGACTGACTCCGGTGGGCAAGGGCACCTCGCTGTAGGCGGCACGTTCGGCCACGGATTCCGCCGCCGGAGGTTCTGGCGGTGGGGCAGGCACAGGCACCGTTTCGCTAGCGTTGGGGGCCGAGGGCTTACAGGCGGCGATCGCCGCCATCAGCACACCCAGGCCAGCTATCATCAGGGACTTTTTCATGATCTCAACTCTTTAAAGGACATTGCTCTAGTTATCCACACCGATAGCACGGGTTTCGTGCTTAAGACCCGCACTGGGCATCGGGCAGTCGGGTAACATTGCTGCCCAAACCATTGACCCCGGTTCTAGAAATCCAGCCGGTTTTGCCGTTGAAAATCTTCACCTGGGTCCAAACCCGGCGATCGCCCGCAGAGGTTTGCTCCGTGGGGGGATTTGTGGTGGCATGGGCCACATCGCCGGTATTGAACGCCGCTATCACGGTAGCAGCGGAGTTAGGGGATGAACGCACCGCCAGGTTGGTGATCGCCCGGTAGCAGACAGATCCACTGCTAGAGGCGGGGGTCGTGGCTACGCTGCCCCCGCTACAAGGCCCCAGATTAGTGGCGTTGACCCAGCCCACCAGGCGAATGGAGCGATCGCTGTTGGGCAGCAAGACCTGGGCCCGACCGGCGGTCAATATCCCCGTCAGCGTGACGGTGGTACCAGCCGAAAAGGTACCGATCCGGGCGGCGGCGGGCCCCAGACTCGAGTTGTTGAACACCTCGGTCGAGGTGTTCACGCGGCGGCAGACATTGATGTAGGTGGTCCGTTCCGTGACGGGAATGTCTTCGGCCAGGGCAGAAACCGCCCACAGCGGGCTAGCCAGGGTCGCAAGGCCCAGACTGGTCGCGGTCAAAACCCTTGACAGCAGCGAAGAGGCCAAGACAGACCGGGAGAACAACGATGGTTTTGCCATTATTTTTTTAAATTTTGAGTGGAATAGGCGCTTTCGCTCGCCGCGGCTAGAACAGCTTGGGCAAGTTAGGATATACCAGAACGGGCTTGACCAAGGCAACTCAAAGATACCGATCGTTGCGTTTGGGTTTTGGCCCCATGCTCCCCAGCTACCTCCCCCTATTGTTCGCCCCATGCCTGGCAAAACCCTTCTGGTTGGCCTACGCGCCGATCAGTTCCGTCACCCCCTCGATCTAGAAGCGACTCGGGCTCTCAAGCAGCTGCCCGGACTCGATGTCATGGTGCGCATGGCCCTGACTCCCCTGGTGGAGCGGTTTTTTCACCTCGACCACCTGGCCTCTAGTTTGCAGGTGAGCGATCGCCAGCTGCCCGACCTGCACCAGTCGCTGCTCGAAGCCTGCCGCATTCTCGACCTGGAGGTGCCCCAGCTCTACCTGCGCCAAAATCCAGTGCCCAATGCCTACACCTTTGCCATGCGCGGCGAACGGCCCTTGATCGTCATCCACACCGCCCTGCTAGAGCTGCTCACCCCCGCCGAAACCCAGGCGGTGATCGCCCATGAGCTGGGCCACCTGAAGTGTGAGCACAGCGTCTACCTCACCCTGGCTAACCTGATTACCCTAGCCGCTGGCCAACTGCCCCTGGGGGAGGTGCTGGCCCAGAGCCTGCAAAACCAGCTCATGGAGTGGGTGCGCTGCGCCGAGTTTACCTGCGATCGCGCCGCCCTGCTGGTGGCCCAAGATCCTCGCACCGTCGCCTCGCTGATGATGAAACTCTGCGGCGGCTCCCCCTCCCTGGTCGACCAGCTCAATGTCGATGCCTTTATTGACCAAGCCCGTGCCTACGATGCGATCAGTGACGACGCCCTAGGGGATGCACTCAAGCAAATGCGCACCCAGGGGCTGACCCACCCGGTGCCGGTGCTGCGGGCCAGAGAAATTGATCGCTGGGCCGCAAGTAATGACTACTACAGGCTGGTTAAAGGTGCCCCGGTTCAGTATAATGAGGATTCATCCAAGGGCGGATGGCGGAATTGGTAGACGCACCACACTCAAAATGTGGCGACTTCGGTTGTGCGAGTTCGAGTCTCGCTCCGCCCACTTCATTCCCTAGAAGTTATCTAGGGATAATGTTATTGGTTGGCACCCTGAGCATTAGGGCTGCGACATGGCCACTCTCGGGGCTGTCAGATCATCTCTACAAGATTAAAGGCTCAATTTTGGCCTGCACCTCTTCAACTAAACGTTCTGGAACAGTCTCGACAAACTGAATGTTGCGGGCTTTCCAGTCCAGACACTTGATTTGATCAGCAAGTATGACCCCTTGAATCTGTAGCTCAGATGGCAAGAGAACCTCAAAGGGATAGCCCTTTTGCTGTCTAGTAATGGGCATAAACAGCGCCAGGGAACTTTTTGCGTTGTAACTACGAGGCGAAATCACAAAGGCGGGTCGGTGCCCCCGTTGCTCATGACCCCTAGTTGGATCAAAGTCTAAATAAACGATGTGCCCCCGGTCTGGAATATAGCGATCGGTTGAAGCTACCAAACCTCATTCCCCACAGCGGCTCCACTCTCAACCTCTGAGTGCAGATTCTCAGGTGTGATAGCAGCAA